>NZ_JBBHKR010000063.1:0-4053 GCF_037389425.1 Stygiolobus sp. CP850M | reverse complement strand
TCGTCCAGTGATAACCCTTCGCTTAAAGCGTAAAGCTCAACTTGCCTTAAGATTTCTTCGTCCAAGGTAAGTGTAACTTCTGTCCTCATCAAAATTTCTATCGAATTTCATATATAAGGCGTTATCTATCCCTTACTCCTAAAAAAATAGGAATAGTTTTTCATGGGATAAAACTAAGACAAGCCAAAATCTTCTCCTTTAAGTTACCTCTGATCTCTTCCTAAAATCACATATCCGCGGATGATTTTTAAATAATTACTTTGATATATGTATACGTATTACGTCATGTAGTGATTTGAAATTCGGAAGTATTAGTTTAATTTTCGAACCGTCCGTATTCATTGCTCTTTTTTTCCCTTGTTTTTCAGATTAGAGAACCATGTAGGTAAATAATTAAAGTGATTTATTTTCATTGTTAATTCTAAATCTTGATCACAATATGGACTCTCTCGGAAACTTGTACGCGATTATAGGAATTACTAACCTAACTTCCCTTATGAGATCTACACATGTACCGTAAAGACACTTTGTATGACGACCAGATTTATTTTTGAATAAAAAGTTAAGCGTTAAAAAGTAAAATCTTTTCAATAGTTTACCTGCTAACGTTTAATAATTCTACAATAGCTAATCATATTATGACCCTGGCAGCAGTTGATATCGGAGGAACATTTACCGACATAATCATTCTTGAAGATGACGGTAGTCTGAGATTTTACAAGGGGTTGACAACACCTAAAGAGCCAGAAATAGGTGTCAGAAAAGGTCTAAAAGACCTCGGAGTCAAAAAATTGTCTAAACTCTTCCACGCAACTACTATCGCGACTAACGCACTTTTAGGGCAACTTAACTTAGAGTTACCACGTACTGCCCTTGTTGTAACCAAGGGCTTCAGGGACGTCATAGAAATCGGTAGACAAAACAGACCTGAACTCTACAATCTCTATTTTACCAAACCTAAACCACTAGTATCAAGGGATTCGAGATATGAGGTGGACGAAAGGACAACTCCGGATGGTAAAGTCATGAAGGAACCTAACTTGAGAGATTTGGACTTACTGGTCAAGAAAAATTACGACTCAGTAGCTATTTCTTTTCTCCATTCTTATAGGAATCCTGAAAATGAAAAGAAGGTTAAAGAGTACTTGTCTAAGTTCTTTAAATACGTTATAGCCTCCCATGAAGTGTCACCCGAACAAAGGGAGTACGAGAGGACTTCTACGACATTAATCAACGCGATGCTTATGCCTATAGTGTCGAGATACGTTGAAGGACTCCGAAGTCTTGCCGAAGAGGTTTACATAATGTCCAGTTCTGGAGGACTGATAACCTTAGAGGAAACGGTGAAGAGACCAGTACAAATTATCGAGAGCGGGCCCTCAGCAGGGCTAATAGGGGCTAAAGTGTTCGCGGAGAAATTGGGGTATAAAGACGTAATAAGTTTCGACATGGGCGGTACTACGGCTAAAGCAGGAGCAATAGTTAACGGTGAAGTCGAGATTACCTCTGAGTACGAAGTCGGAGGGAGGACACACCACGGGAGGATTATAAAAGGCTCTGGCTATCCAGTGAGGTTTCCATTCGTAGATCTTGCCGAAGTCTCAGCGGGTGGAGGTACGATAATATGGGCTGACGAAGGAGGTGCACTTAGAGTTGGTCCCATAAGTGCGGGAGCAGATCCTGGTCCGGTTTGTTACGGTAGGGGAGGCGTATACCCGACACTGACCGACGCTATGGCTATCGAGGGTAAAATAGGAGACTTACTTTCGGGTGAAATGAGGTTAGACGTTAAATCTGCTGAGACTTCACTGTCAAAGCTAGGTGACCCAATGGACGTTGCGGAGGAAGCCATAAAACTCGCAAGTGTGGAAATGGCTAGAGCGATCAGACTTGTTACTGTAGAGAGGGGATTAGACCCGGAAAACTTTACGTTATTTGCCTTTGGAGGAGCGGGTCCTCAATTCGCTCTTGAACTTGCGGATGAAATGGGAATTAGGGAAGTGATTATCCCACCCTATCCCGGATTGTTCAGCGCATTATCTCTATTAACGGCAGACCTGCGCTTCGAGGGTAGAAAAGCATTTCCTAATAACGTTGATAAAGCATTCGAAGAACTTGAGAGTAATATCCACGACGTTGATTACTTCGTAAGGTATATTGATGCTAGGTATAGCGGACAAGGTTGGGAACTAACTGTAAGGGTAGAAAAAGGACAAGACTATCGTAAAGCTTTCGAAGAGAAATACCTCTCGACTTACGGTTATACTTTACCCTATCCGATAGAAGTCGTCTTAGTAAGGGTTTTCGGTGTTAAGAGACTTGTCGACCTCAAGCTCACAGAGCAAACTAGTGGTGAAGTAAAAGTAAGTAAAAGGAAAGTGTATTTAGGAGACTGGACTGAGGTTGAAGTATATAAGAGGGAAACCTTACCCAAGGGGTTTAAGGCAAAGGGACCGGCGATAATAGAGGAGTATAGTTCTACTACAGTGGTAAAGGATGGGTGGGAATTCGAAGTTAGTAAGTTGGGGTCTATTATACTCAGGAGGGTCTGACCATGAAGTGGGAAGTAATTGAAAAGGCTACTACTTTCATAACGGAAGAGATGGGCGTCCTCCTCAAAAGAGCTGCCCTCTCTCCGAACATCAGAGAGAGAATGGATCATAGTTGTGCAATAGTGGATAAGGAGGGTAGAATAGTAGCCCAAGCCGAACACATTCCAGTTCATTTGGGCTCATTTAAAGTTGCTGTGAAAAACGTACTCCCTTATGTTAACTCGGAGACTGTTATATTTAACGATCCTTATATTTCAGGCACGCATTTAAACGACGTAGGAATAATAACACCAGTGTTTTATAGAGGCGATTTAGTCGCATATGTAGTTAATAAGGCTCACCATGTTGATGTAGGAGGCCCCTCTCCGGGGAGTATTAATCCTAATGCATCTACCTTATATGAAGAAGGAGTAGTTATCCCTCCCCTACCGCTTAATGACGAGGTCTTGAAGATAATAAAAGAGAACTTTAAGACTCCAGAGATATCCTTGGGAGATATAAAGGCTCAAGTTTCTGCAAACAACATGGGAGTAAAAAGACTGAAGGAGCTCTTTGATAAGTATGGTTTAGAGAACGTCCTTAATGCTTGGGACAAGAGTATAGAACACACTAAATCGTTGTTACCGAGATGGAGGGAAGAAATATATGAAGCTGAAGATTATATAGAGTGGAAGGACTCCTTACTCAAAATTAAGCTCTCATTAATCGTAAAGGAGGATAAGGTGATTGCAGACTTCTCAGGGACACACCCACAAATAAGCGGACCGCTTAACGCAGTAATTGGAGTAACTTATTCATCCGTGTCATTTGCAATAAGGTCTGCAATAAATAAGGAAATACCTACTAATGAAGGTTTTTACTCGTTTATAGAAGTGAAGGCTGAGGAGGGTTCTTTAGTAAACCCAAGAAAACCCGCTGCTGTGGGTGGAGGTAACGTGGAAACAGCACAGAGGATAGCAGACGTTACATTCTTAGCCTTGTCAAAATTTTTACCAATTCCAGCCGCGGGATCAGGGACTATGATGAACGTGATGATGGGAGGCATTCACGATAGTAAATATTGGGCCTATTATGAAACAATAGGTGGTGGTAGTGGGGCGAGACCTAATTCTGACGGTGTCTCGGCTGTTCATGTCAATATGACGAACACTATGAATACCCCTATTGAGGTTGCAGAGTCTTCCTACCCGATCCTCTTTACTTCATATAAGATTAGAGAAGGTAGCGGAGGAAAGGGAAAGTATAAGGGAGGGGACGGGATTATGAGGAGTTTTATCGCTCTCGATAGAATTAAGTTGTCAATACTGGCTGATAGATTTAAGATAGGCCCTTGGGGATTATACGGAGGAGAGAACGGAAAGCCAGGTGCAGTGACTATAAGGAGAAAGAACGGAAAAGTAGAGGTTATGCCAAGTAAATTTTATACGGAACTCGAAGCAGGGGATGAGGTTATAATAGAGACTCCGGGTGGAGGGGGATACGGGAAACCTGAAGGGTGAAC
>NZ_JBBHKR010000062.1:0-151451 GCF_037389425.1 Stygiolobus sp. CP850M | reverse complement strand
ACATGCCTACACCCATACCTAGACCACTCTACTACGTAGCTAACTATCTGGATCACCACGACGTAGGAAAAGTAGCTGTTTACGTACAACCCATACAATACGACGGCAAAGAATATCCAGATGAGGGTTTTGCCGGTCTGCCTAACGTTACCTTTCTCCCGTTCTATAACTCAACGAATATAAGCACAATCCTAGCCTTTTACGGTGTACAATACGTAGTGACTAATAACCTAACTGTTGTGTCCTTTTTAAAGTCTGTAGGAGGGTTTAATCAGACGTATTGTGTGGACGGGATCTATGTCTTTGAGAATTTAGAATTCAAGACCTCTTTCACCTCGAAAGGGGTTTATATCCTAGCTACTTACCCTCAGAATCTTACCTTATTACCTAAAGGGGTAGCGGTAGTCCCGCCTTATGTACACATCCCTGAACAGTACCTTGCTGGTGTCATTGGTGGGAATAGTACCTACCTCCTTTACGACATATACCAAAACTACAGCTTAAACATACCAGCACAGAGGCTCCCCTACCCAGTCAACTTCTCATGTACCATCTATACTACCCTAACATCAATCCAGATACTTTCTACCTTCCCCGGGGCACGGCTAATTCAAGTTTTTAATCCGGCGTCGGAAAGTATAAAAGTCCCTTGGGGTGATGGGTATTATTACATAATTTTATCATACGTCCAGTACCCTGGAGGCGGAATAATTAAAGTCAGTAACGGCTCCTATTCTGTGGCGTTCAATACCAGCGGGGAATTGCGGGTAGTTGAAGTCGATATGAAGATACTAGTACACGGGGAAATCGTTTTAAGCCACGTAGACAACTTACCGATCTATGTCGTAGGAATGGAAGCGATACCTACACAACTCCTGAGCTCAGGTATACACTTAGACCCTAAAAACGTCACAGTCGTTTACTACCCGGTCACAGGAAATGTGATCCCGAGCGTGAATTACAACATAGTAATAGGTGAGGTGGAGACTCCAGCAAATCCGAATCTACTCCCATTCATCTTAGTAAACCTAGCCGTTTTTATTACCGTACTTTTTGAGTACTTTAAGAGAGACTAGTATAACAGCAGAGAGAATTAATGCTGACGTAAAGGCGTTTTCTATCAGAGGATACCTAGCAGTGTTACTGAGTTGAACATCTACCCCACCTTGAACCCTAGTCAAACCGCTCGGGAAATACAGTTTCGCATTAGGATTTAGCAGACTTGAAGAATAGAGTACATAAGTGGTGTTACCCACCAACTCACCGTTAACCCCGTACTGTAGAAAAACGATCTTGGAGGGGACGCCGGAGGAGTTCACGTAATAATAAGTGATGACCTCAACTCCCTCTAAGTTCTGCTCATTCTTGTAAATATATACACCATCCTCCTCGCCCACTAGGTAAAACGGTGCAGCCCTATAGACTACCTTATTTCCTACGTCAGTAAACACGTAAAGTGATGTAAGATTGGATAAATTGTTGACCTCCATTATAGGACCTATATATTCCGAGTTGTTTAGGTCTATCGAATAATATTCAAACTCTACAGAACCATTCGGAAAGACCTCAGTCACGTTTTCTATGACTAAGCCAACGAGTGTTTGGTTTATAGTGTAAAAATGGGAAATCATCATGTACTCTAGGAACGGGTGGGAAGAGTTAGACAACAAAAACGCTGTAGCAACTAGGTGGATCAGAAATAACATATTGGTTTATAAAGTTGAACAAGAAAATAAGGTTTTCTGAATAGAAGTTCACGAATCAGGCTCTGTAGTTTTACTTTCTAAATAAAAGTATGATTACTATAAGGAATGCTGCTGTGAAAATTATATACTTCATTATTTTCAAAGCTTCGGTCTCAGCCAAGGCTAAGAAGTTTAAGTTACTCACAGTCACAACATTGGCCTCCGTATACGTGGAGAGAAAAGATGGCAACCCCGCTGACGAGTTACCAATATTCGTTAACCAGAGCACTGCTGTAGCATTACCTACTATAGCTCCGTTAGCAGCAATTTGAATCGTCTGAAACTCTTTTATTATACCGTTCGGTTCCACCCATATAGTGTAGAGTATCTTAACGTCATCTATCTCATTAAGCTGGTAGTATTCATATAAACCGTTTACAGTCCCATTATAAACTAAACCATCCCTTACTTCCGGTTTTCCTAAGTCACTAGGATTAACAAACATAAATACGGTTGGGTGTGACACGTAGTCTAGACTATAAGCAGGTGGTAAATAACTGGTTGAATTTTTGTTATAAACTATGGTTTCGACCTCCATTGTACCGTTCTCATATACTAACGTTATGTTTTGGAAATAGAACTCGTAAAGGATATAATGCGAACCGTTAGGAAAATAACCTATTACAGTTTCATTATACAGTAGGAAACTACTTGAGGAGAAATGATATAATGTAGATGAGTTGGAATGTAAGCTTAAGGGAAAGAATAAGAGAATTAAGAGGAGAAAAAAGAAAAATTGTTTTAAAATAAACTCACACCTCGGTATTTTATCCAGTATAGGTTACTGCTACTTGTACTGTAGTACCGTCGCTGAGACCAATACTTATCTGGTAAGTACTACCTGGCTGTGGATTGAAAGTATTTGTCGATGGGAAGCTTATTACAACTGTGTTAGCACCAGCGGTCAATGTGTTACTTCCACCAACCACAGAGAAGGCATTTGCCGTTACACTGGTTCCTACTATTGATGCAGACACTATTTGTACATTACCGGTAGAGTGTAAAGTAACAGTAGCTGTGTAGTAACCACTGCCGGACTTATATAGTGTTCCTGTTCCTACTTGTGTTACTGTGGGTGTACCGCCTAGTGCACCGAATAGACCGAAAGCAAATCCTACAACTACTAAAGCAATTATAACACTGGCAATTACTAAGATTAACGCAGTTACAGCACCACTTAAACCCTTCTTACTTCTCTTAGCCTTTAGCTTTAGAGGCATCATTTTAGTTCAACAACAAATGGGTATATATCTATATAAAGTTTTTGTTAATTTTTTTAAGTCATATCATCTATTCATCTTAGATGATAATTTAATAACTTTAACATGAAAGTTCAGAATTCAACCAAATTAACATACTTAACTTAAGGGATTTCATAAATTTAAATTTATAATAAAATTTATAATAGAACACTGACACGTTAAGGATCTAATCATTGAACATTATTGCCGGAATGCTACGTTTCTCCCGACCCCCCGTAAGACGACATATACCTTATTAATTTCTACTATCATTATAATGTCGTGGAGAAGTCACTCTTTGACATCTTTATAGAGAATTACACTTACGGTAAAAATTACCTGATTACAGCCCCTACCGGCACGGGAAAAACACATATAGCCAAGCACTTGTTGACCAACACTCAAGAGATAGTAGTCTATATATCACCGTTAAAAGCTCTCTCACGCGAAGTCTACAGAGCGGTGAAAGAGAAAAGGAAGTCTAAGTACGTAGACTCAGACGTATACGAAGACGACTTATCTAAAGTGGACGCGGAAGTACTCCTCACCACTTACGAAAAGTTCGACTCTACGGTTAGGCATAACTACCGCTGGTTAAGGAGAGTTAGTACAGTGATAATAGACGAGGTACATAACGTAGAAAGTGATAGGGGATTAGCTATAGAAAATGTAGTCCTATGGGCAAAAACGAACAATGTACCAATTGTTGCGTTGAGTGCAACAGTCCCAGATGTAGAAAAGTACAGAGAGTGGTTATCTGCAGTGCTAGTAAAATACGAAAAGCGGAGTGTACCCTTGCACGAGTGTATAGTATACCCTTACGTCATGAGGTGCTATGATGACAACAGGGTCTTCTCTATAGCTAGGAGGGGGCTAAAGAACGTCAAGTTAGACCTCCTCCTTGGCGTGTTGGACTGGGTACTCTCCATAGGCAAGAACGCGTTGGTCTTTGTAAAGAGTAGAGCTTCGGCAGAACACTTAGCTGACACGCTAGTTAAGTTTAACATACCTGCACAGCCCTACCACTCCGGTCTGCCTTACGAGACGAGGGAGAAGGTAATTAACGATTTCACGGGAAACAAGGTCAAGGTATTGGTCTCCACTACAGCCTTAGGTCAGGGTGTTAACTTACCAGTATACACTACCATATTCTACGACTTGTCCCTGCCTGAAAGTGATGAGAGAGGTGAGTTCAAGGGCTGGAGGGACTTAGATCCCTCAGAGTTCAAACAGATCGCGGGAAGGGCTGGTAGGAGAGGGTTCGACAACGAAGGTTATGCGATAGTGATAGCGGAAACCGCTAGGGAGATGGAAAGGATAAGGCAAAAGTACTTTACACGAGGTGACGGAAGTACTGAAAACGGGAATACACTCTCTACCCCTTACACTCTTGAAAACCTCACATTAGGTGTAGTAGCGTGGGCTGAAGGGTTTGTTAGAGAGGAGATAGATAAAGTGATCAAAGGTAGTTTGAGGTTCCGCTACAGCAATGTAGACCCGGCGTTATCTACACTAGAAAAGGAGAATTTAGTCAGGGAAGAAGCAGGTAGTATTTACCTGACGGAGCTAGGTAGAGCTGTTGCTCTGAGTTACATAGATGTGTCTAGTCTTAAGGGCTTTCCAGTGAACGTAGACGACTTTGACGCGTTATCCGTAGTTTCGTCTTCTCCCGAAGTCTTACAAGCTTTGAGGGGGTGCACTGAAGGTAAAGAACTTCTCAGGAGATGGACCAACGGTGAGGACATCTTAGACGTGTGTAAGAAGCTGACAGCTAAGGACATTGAGGAAGTATTGTCTAATTCCAGATGGATAGCATTTGCACTTTACAGGGTGTTAAAAGCGTTAAAGCACAAGAAGAGTCAAGAGGCGTGGAACTTCTACGTCAGTTTGAAATACGGTGTTCCACTTAGTGGTGTTGAACTGGCTGCAAGGAAGTTGCATAGGGGTGTGGTCATGAAACTCCTTTTCATGGGAGTGCAAAAGCCCGAGGAGTTATGCGTGGTGTCAAAGTTACGTGAAATTGAGAAAGTATTGGTCTCAATGGGTGTAGGGGAATTAGAGTTCTGTAACCCTTACTTAGTGAGGTTAGCGGACTTCGTGAAAGAAAATTATGGAAAGGAGGTAGAGGACGTCACTGCTGCCATAAGGACTTTAATTAACATAGGTGTAATAAAGAGGGAGGAGGGCAAACTCAAGTGGAAGGAATATAAAGTGATGAGCTCGGGAAATATAAATGATCGGTGATTAGGGTCTTGAGTGCTGAGGCTTTAGTTACAATATTATGTCCGAGACTTTGCACCTAGGGTATAAATAGTGATTTAAATAGTATGTAATTAGCACACTCATATAAAGTGATTGTGAGTTTGAGATCGTTGGGCTCTTACCTTAGAAAAGATAAAGTTAGCGAATGAAAAGAAGGTTGAAAATAGCGAGTATTTTAATAGAACAGTAAAGCTATCTTATAAATTTCCAGTAGTCTTCAACTAGACTAACCAAGAAAGTAATAAAGAGTTAATCAGAAAAGGCAACGCTAAGAAGATTAAGGAAAATAACCCATGTTAGAATAATCAAGCTAGAAACATAAAATTTTCTATTGTTACCTCATTCGTTTATTAACATAAATCAAGTTCCTGAGCTCATGAGATAGTTACAGATATTAATAAAGAGAAAATATAATTAAGAGGAAAGCACAGAATAATATATAATAGGTAAGTTTTATTTAAGGCTTTATACTCCACGCTTGTCTCAGCATTAGATCTTCTAGGCTTTATGATGAAAAAGTCTTTTTATAATGTGGAAAATAGGTGAAATTTATAATATTTATAATACGTCCTAAAGTTTTGGCTTCTTAGTCTAAAATTGTAAATGCCTAAACTAATTTACTGCTTCTCATTTCTTATGTCGAACAAGACCTAAACTTAATTATTGTTCCTTTCATAATACTTTTTAAGGCTGATTAAACTTTTAGTAACTCCCATCCAGTCGACCCTGTTGACTCTTTTGAATGACATTTTATATACTCGTATATATGAGTATATCTTATGCAAGTGATAACTGTAAAGGTGCCAGATGAGTTATATGAGAAGATGAAGGCACATAAGGAGATAAATTGGAGCGAGGTCATTAGACAAGCTATCGAAAAGAAAATTAACGAGCTCGAGAACGTGAAAAGTGGGGAGGATTTAATTCGGGAGTTGGAAAGGCTTGGGATAAGGATTGAAGAAGTATCGATAGAACCACCGCAAGGTGAACGTAAATTTCAGGAGGAATTAAGGAGAAAATCTATGACACGAACGTACTAATAGACCTATTTAAGACCTCAAAGATAAAGGAGTTCGATTACATAATAACGTCAATATTTAACGTAATTGAATTTCCTCCAATACTGAAATACGCGAGTAAACTCATAATTATATACCCTACAAAGGATGATTATACTTTAGCATTAAAAATGATGGTAAAACTTAGGGAGTTAGGAAAACCAGTGGGAATTATAGATCTAATGATAGCATCTATCGCCGTCCAGAGAAATATGATAGTAGTTTCTAATGATAAAGACATCGAGGTAATTAAAGAAATAGAACCCAGACTTGAGGTCACAACATTTCATAACTGAGAGTACTACCTCCGATAACGTAAGCGCGTTTAATAGCTTAAGACTCCACGCACCAGTTACCGGGGTTTGACGAGTTGAGTAATTGGTTATTGAATAACGATAGTCTGTGAATACTTAAAATGGTAGCCCGCCGTCGCCAACAGTTTCAGATAAACCGTAAAGTTTATATCATTTGATATCATTTAACATTCCTAATCCTTTTAAGGCTATTAAGTAAGCTGAGGCTGTATGCCTATCAAAACCCTTCTCCCTCATCACCTTGTCGTGATCCTCAGAATTTGTAGTACCCTTTGGATTAACTAGAATAACGTTGAAACCCAACCTAAGTCCTTTAATAACACCGTGAACTAACAACTGCTTCTTAGCAAAACGTGAAACCTTCCTATTACCACTCTTACTCCTAGTGAACTTCCTCTTCTTAACTAGGAACAAGTCCTCAAATACAACATAATCAACACCAATCCTTGAAAGGAAATTGAGGGACTCTGATAGAGCATTCAAACGCAAAGCTTTAGCCTTATCCTTAAGAAAACCGTGGGAAACAACCTCACTATACCACCAAGTTTTAGTAGTAACAACTCTACTCTCCTTATTAATTACAACCACATTCAACCTATCACTGTTTAAATCAAAACCGGCAATCAAACCGTAACCATTGGGTTTCGGCGAAGAGAAGTGCTTTAAATAAAGCCAGAGCGGGATTTGGAGGTGGATCATAGGGTAATCCTTGAAACTTACTACAGCACCGTAACCCTCCTCCTTTTTACTCGCTAAATCCTCTAACTCTTTAAGCAATGGTAAATACTCCTTGCCAAAATAAGCTTTGCCAAAAACCCACTTACCCCATGGGTCTTTAACCTTAATTAAAACGTGGTCTTCCAAAACGTGGAACTTAATATTTCTGTTCCCTTTATCACTTTTATTCCCCCTACTACCGAACCAGAACCTCCTTATCCTTGCGTGTATTATCTTACCCTTTTCATCCTCCCTATCCAATAAACCGTCAGTGATTGTCCTAGCTTGCTTCAGAGCAGTTTCGAGGTAAACGTAATTTGGCAAAACGTCGTAAAACTCCTTGGTTAACTCGTCAATACTCTTCCCATCAAACAATGGTTTAATAGCACTCTTGACTACTTGTGAGTAAGCCCTAGCAATCCTAACAACCCTATCCTTATCTTCAAAAATTACCTTACCGTTTATTGTAACGATTTGGAAGTTTTCGAGGGCTTCCCTAGAACAGATAATCCTATTCCTCATCATCTGGTAGGATGACAATTACAATCACCTCCTTTCCAGCGATTTTCCCAGCCTTCTCTTTCACACTCTTAGGGATGTATATTGCATACCTCTTCTCACCGTACTTATCACTACCAGCTGAGGATATGACACCTCTGAAAACTATCTGCTCCATATGTCGTAAGTAGCGGAAAAATTTATAAATTTTTGTGATAACATTAAATTGGAGGGTGCCACTATGAACTCGATGAGCAATGTGAGGGGGAGGAAGGTGCTCAATGAAACTTCCCATGTCGTGGCTGGGAGTCCATACTCCCTAACCTAGGCATGGGGAGGGAAATAAGGGGGATGAGGACGAGAGGTTGAATACAAATTCATGAAACCTCAATGAAAGTCCGACCCCTTTCGAATCTCCTCACTTGTATTGCAGTATCGATAGGAACTCCCTAACTTAAGCACGTCAACCATTTTTAAACTCTTGTGGAGTCTAAGTAAACAGTCTTTTTAAACTCTTGTGGAGTCTAAATCCACAGAAATGATAGATGAGTACAACCCTTGGTGGATTTCTAAAGAGAGAATAAACGAGGTTGAGATTTATAGAAAATATGAAGAGTCAGAAGTCAAATGGGTTCCGGACGTTATTGAAAAGGTGAGCTTGTCCCCTTACTCCCTAAACTTCATTTTCGGCCCCAGACAAGTAGGGAAGTCCACTGTGTTAATATTACTTATAAAGAGGCTATTAGAGGAGGAGAAAATAAATCCTAAGTCAATTTTCTATTTCACTTGTGATAAATTAGCT
The DNA here is from genome assembly GCF_037389425.1 of Stygiolobus sp. CP850M. Classification (NCBI taxonomy): domain Archaea; kingdom Thermoproteati; phylum Thermoproteota; class Thermoprotei; order Sulfolobales; family Sulfolobaceae; genus Stygiolobus; species Stygiolobus sp. CP850M. The sequence continues at coordinate 142,814 of NZ_JBBHKR010000062.1, read as the reverse complement.
GATTATAAGGAGTTGGATGAGGTTTTAGAGGAATATATAAAGTTTAAAAGGGCTAACAACATTTCATCATCGTTCATTTTTCTAGACGAGATAACTTATCCTAAGGAATGGCATAGGGCTTTAAAGAGTAGGATAGATAGAGGAGATTTTAGAAACGACGTCCTAGTTGTTACTGGCTCTTTATCGATGTCAGCGAAGAGGGAAATTGAAACTTTCCCCGGGAGGAGAGGGAAAGGCAAGAATTTACTAATGCTTCCTCTACCTTTTTCTAAATACACGCGGTTATTTAACGTTGATATACAAAAGGGTGATTTAAACTTCGTCCTTTCAAACTATATGCGAAATATTCAGTTTCTGCATGAACTTAATGACCTACTTGAAAAATACTTGATCACAGGTGGGTTTCCTAACGCTATAAGGGACTACGTAAAATACGGAAAAGTAAGCGAGGGAACAACAAGTGATTTCATATCCACTGTAGTTAGTGAGCTGACTTCCTCCCCGCCCTGGAAGGGTCGAGGGTTCCCTTCCAGAGGGCTCATCGTTCCCACCATCGATTCGGGTTTACATCTCTCATCTGGTGGGCAGTCGAGTGGCTCAGAGAACCACTCCCACATGAAGAAGGGGGACTTTCATCGCTAAGCTCTAGTCCCTTAAAGGAAAAGGAAGATAACGGTTGCTCCTCCCGCAGTCCCATTAAGCCCTCAATCGAGCCGTGGAGGAGCGTCGTTAGCATCACTAAAAGAAAATTTGACAAAGAGGTATTTAAATATAAGGGGCTATCCATCCCCGCTGGAGAGGCTTTCCGCCCCCTTAACCCCTTTCTTTGTAAATAAGTTGATGAGAAGTGAAACTTTCTTCAAACTCACGATTAAAGGCATAATAGAAAGGACTTCTAGTGATTTCAGTTATCACACTCTCTCCAAGTCATTCGGAGTCGGTACAGTGAAGACTGCGATTAGTTACGTAGAACTTCTACAGAAACTATACTTGCTTAAAGTTTTGAATCAAGTAGACCTACAAGGTAATGTGTTAACTAGGAAAGAAAAGAAATTCTATTTCGTAGACCCCTTCATATACAGAGCTTTCGCTCTTTGGACGTTAACTAATTTGCCCGAAGAGAGTAAATTAGTTGAAAGTGTAGTAATTTCCCATCTTTCTAGGATTTATGACACTTTTTACACCAAGGCGAAAGGAGAGATAGACGCTGTAATAAAAAAAGAAGGAGAAATGTTGGGATTTGAAGTGAAGTTTGGTAACGTTAAGTCCGAAAAGAAGATTTTGGGGAGGATTAAAAAGGTGTATATTTTGAGTAAGGACAAAGTAGAAGATAATGTAATACCCGTTTCAATATTCTTAGGAATGCTCGATGTTCCTCAAGCTATTGAATTAAAAGTATTGGTTTGAATGTGGGACGCTACACAAAAATGAATAGAAGTATGTCAACACGCCTTTATCGGGAAAACTCCGACCGTAAAGGAATGGGGAAACCAGTAAATCTCGTCGTCCACTCCTCCAGAGTGTGTTTGCACCTTCCAAGACGGAAAATGTTGGCGACGACTTCGCATAAACTTTTCGCACTCCTTGGCATGTTAGAGCCATGAAAAACAACACTTGCTGGAAAGCTAGCTCCACTTCGTGTTACTTCTAATTTACTAGTACGACTAAGCCCTTCCGGTATTCCACCAATATAAATACGCAGTCCCACCTCCTTTTTCATGTGCAAACTAGCAGACCGTGCCTAACCAGAATTGGTTACATTCTTCTGGCCTAAGATAAACCGGAAAAAGGTGAGGCTGACGAGTTTAGGGTAATTTTCCACATAAGCCTTTGTAACCCTTCATGTATTTTGTTTACTTCATAGAGAAAGATGATGGACATAAGCAAATACATCATTACATAGCACTGTTAGAGAAAGTAATCGAAATTTTATATTAACATGGGGGGTGTGGGGTGTTCCCCCAATAAAGGTAGCCGGGCCCGGATTCGAACCGGGGTCCCAGGGGCCAGAGCCCTGGATCCTTGGCCGCTAGACTACCCGGCTAAGATTTAATTTTAAAAAATAATCTAAAAAACCTTTCCATCTAGTGCTCAGTGTAATTAACATAAAAACCCTTCCTAAGTGAGTTACATTATTAAATTTAGAAAATTGTGTAACCAGTGTATTCAACGGCTACTTGTACAGTAGTACTGTCACTTAGGCTAACGCTTACCTGATAAACGGTGCCAGGTTGAGGAGTAAAATCGGATTCTGTCGGAAAAGTCAGTGTAACTGTGGTAAGTCCAGCAGATAACGAAATAGGGGAAATGTTACTTGCCGTTACATTGGTTCCTACTATTGACGCAGACACTATTTGTACCTTACCGGTAGAGTGTAAAGTAATAGTAGCTACGTAATAGGTTTGACCTTTACTACTAGTAGAACTCAATGTCCCTGTTCCTACTTGTGTTACTGTGGGTGTACCGCCTAGTGCACCGAATAAACCGAAAGCAAATCCTACAACTACTAAAGCTATTATAACACTAGCAATTACTAAGATTAACGCAGTTACAGCACCACTTAAACCCCTCTTACTTCTCTTGGTGTTAGAATTTTTAAATCGCTCACTTATAATTATCGTTTTCATTGAAAAATAATGAACTTAATGTCTATATAAAATTAACTTAATGAGAATCGTGAATTAAACTAGAATTATTAATGTTAATTGCATGGAATGTAAGAAGTAGTAGGAAAGGGGAGACGTAACTTTAAAACATTCAGAATTTAACTTAGAAACTTTTCTGTACCCCTAGAAGGTAGAGGCTCGTCGTTCAATTTGTCATTAAAGTTTCTAAAGCTGTTTCTCAACTAAATGTACAAATAGATACTAACTCGTCTCTATTCGAATTCACTTAGTACTCCAAACAATCTCAAAAATTCAGGAACTTTTATTTCATAATGACTTTAGAAAGCCGATACCCCCCCCCAAGAACTCATAATTTAATATTAGAATGAAAGTTATATGAAAAATTCAAAAAGTAAAAAACTTTCGTTTTACATATAGATCATTTTCGAATTCATAAATTTTTACCTAGTTTTTAAGGTCTCGTCAGCGTTAAAACTTCTATTATTATTTACATTCACCATATCTAGTCGTAGAAGATAATTTAGAATTATTCTACAATCAATGGGTGTAAATCAGAAAATAAAAAAAGTTCATAATTGACTACAAAAGTGAGATTATTTTATCGTCTCATTATAATACTAATGTGGTAGATTTTGGGAATAAGGTTTTTAAAGTAAGTGTGTAATTTTGATCTTAGCCGGGTAGTCTAGCGGCCAAGGATCCAGGGCTTTGGCCCCTGGGACCCCGGTTCGAATCCGGGCCCGGCTACCTTACTTAGGGGGAAACCCCCACACCCCCACTGCTAACATATGTCTCAATTATCTTATCTAGAGGAGCAATGTAATGATGCCTTTGCTCATCATCCCCTCTCTATAAACTAGAATTGTCATCATGAATAGCGTGTGAGGTGTTAATAGTCCAATTATGATTGAATTTACTCGTCACTATCTGGAGAGAGATAATAGAAGATAAAGTACTTATCATGACTATTTATTCACATATCAATCACTAACATTAAAGTTGTTCACATTTAACAAGTTGGAGTAAATTATAGACAAACCAAAAGCTTTATATAACATTATCACAAGAAATTAATTCATGAGTCAGGGAGAAGGAGGAGTAGACCAATTTTCTAAGTTTGGACTAGGTGAAGGTATAGCTGGGGCACTAGCTGGTATACTTGGTTCTATTGGAATCTCTACTATAGACTCTGGTACGTGCCAATACTTTAAAGGTCGAGAAATTCTGTTCAACTCATATAAAAACAAAGATTTGTATAAGTATTTACCCGCTATCGTATTCCCTAGGAGGGTTACAAAAACTTATGTTCAAAACTACCCAGAACTTACTAGTCCCACTAATTTCGATTTATCTAAGGTAAAGAGAATGCAATCAATTCTGGTCAGGCACGGTTTAGTTGTCTCCACGCAAAGAGATGGTAGGACTGTATATGTTTACATTGGTGGGATACCAGAAGGGTTTATTTATACTAACAAATTAGAAGTAGCACAAGGAGGGGCTAGCTTTTCAGTAAAGGCATATAAATCAATCTTTAAAGATATCAATATTAACCCGCGATTCGGCATATTACCGTTAGTGGTGGATGGTCAATATTATACCAATCCATCTATTAGTCAAGGTGGTGCTGGTTTTGGAGCAGATATAGTAGGGATATTCAACTTTATGGCATCAACTCTGTATGGAATTTTTGATTCTACACCTTTTACACCAGCCTTTATACAGACAAAAGATTTTACGTACGAGATCAATTACGACCTTTTAACTCAATTAAAGAGTTCTACTTCAGCACAGAAGTTTGCTGATACCCCAGCGATTCACCTTCAAATTCTAAACAACTTAATTGCACCTTCTATGCCAGACTCAACTAATTTCAACCCTCGTCTATCATATTACTCCAATCTTGCTACTGAACCCTTTAATAAGGCTATTGAGGGTGCACCAATTTATATAACTTTCGGTGACCGTGGTGAATGCATGGGTTTGCAGTTAAGGGGTTTTGTTAGCTATTTAGAGCCAGTAGCTAATGCTTTTAAAATAACTGTCCCGATGGTGAATAAGGAGGTTATAGTAAGCCCTGGTTTGGCGATTGGTGGAGTTATACAGCCACCTCAAAGTTGGAATTATGATGATTTAGTTAATTGGGCTATAGCTAACGGTATGGGGTTGTCTAGGAATATCTTTGATAAATGGGTGGAGTTAACTTTGTTCGAATCCGATATTATAGGACAGTTGATAGCTAGAGGGTTTGAGGACCTACCAGATCTTGTCCAAGAGCATTTTGACCCCTCGTTTGAGACTGTCGAGAAAGGTGTTGATTACGTGGTAAACGGGATTATAAACGCTTATAGTGCTGGTGGGGAAAATGCTGTAATTAACTTTCTGAAGTCGTTATGAAACTTTCCGAGGAAGAACTGTAACGCTTCTACGTGTAATTTTTTACCCCGGAGTACCGACATTACTTTATACGGATTTCAGTCCATCACTTTATGCCTTTTTACTCTCTTTATTTCCTCAAGAGGAAACATTATTTTTCCTTAATATTCCCTCTGTTGAATTCATTTATAGGATTAATTCTCTTCATACTTGACCTTCTCTTCATTATGGTAGGCAGTTCATTTTAGATCATTCACACACAAAATTTCCGCGATTTTGCCTTTCTAATCCTATCTGGCTCTCTAACGTTGCAAGTAGCTGAGGGAGTTCTCAAGTATGGCTTAACCACAGCTGATCAGGAAGGGCGATAAATTTCTCTGAGTTGTAGCAAACTGATACCATACGCGACGTGATTATACGATCTCTTTGAAAACCTCGATTTCTTGTATTGAAGACGTTGATAGTTACAGTGTGTGGGGATTCTGATGAAGAGAGTTTCCGGGCCCGGCTACCTTTGTTAGGGGTAACAACCCCCACCCACTTTACATGTTCGAACAATGCTGGAAATGCTTTTAATTTACAACTCTGAAATATATTTTATGTTTGACCAACTCTTACAAATTATTCATTATATCGACCAAGATAGAATAATTGATGCTGCTTCTAAGTTACTCGAAATTGTTAAAGATAAAGACGACGAAGAGCTAATGAAAATAGCTGCCGAATTAGAAAAGGAGATAAAAGAGCTAAGAGAAGAGAAGAGTATATTAGAGGTTGTAAGTCTGACTTACGCGACTGAGTTTAAGCACTTACTCGAGGAAATGGAGAACGTGAGAAAGAGGAAGATCAAGTTGCTTTCAATGGAGTTAATAAACAGACTAGGAGGAAACAACTATCTTGTTAAGGAGTTATTGACTCAGAGAAGAGTTGAGGTAAAGCCTCACACATTTATTTGATTATGTATTAATTTCTGAGCGTAATAGTTCACATATCATCTTAATACAAGAATTACGGAAGCGATCATAACTTTACCGGAAAAATTTAACGAGGAGTTATAGCGGACCCGGTGGGATTCGAACCCACGACCACCGGCTGTCTTCCGGCCCCGCTAGGAGGCCGGCGCTCTATCCTGGCTGAGCTACGGGTCCAATCTTATAATCACTTATTCCACTTAAAGGTTTTTCGGATTAGGAGGAAAAGGAACCACATTGATCCCGCTATAACTCACCAACTCATTCAACAAGTCGTAAACCTTCCCCGCCCTCATGATCACTACGAAGTCGTTCGATACTATCACCTTACCGCTCGCAATCACTTCTATGTCAGCTTTCTTCACTGTAACTGCAGCGACTCCTCGGGCTCTCAATTTCCCAGCTAGTTCGCCACTCTTACTTATCTGAGCGTCCAAGACTAACTGGAATTTCACCCCTTTGGACGATAAGAATTCCGAAACAAAGAGTAGGGAATCAAAAACTTCTTCCTTCTCTTTCCTCTTCCCCAGACCGAGATCCCTAATAAAGCCGTCGTCACATATGAAGACTTCGTCGTTGTGGATCACGGAAAGTAACGTGAGTCCTACGTTATACCCGTCCACGATTACTTCTTCCGCGTATTGTACTCTCTTCTCTTTAACAGCCTTTATTTCCTCGTCACTATGGGTACAGCGGTAAAGGAGTAGCCTTTCTTTCGATGTGAGGTTGTACCTTGATGATACTAAGTCCAATGCGGGTTTTCTGTTATACCCCCTATTTATAAGGTATTTGTAGTCCTCATAAGCCCTCAGCAATTGCCGACTTAACAGCATTTATTACATTCTCCTCTGAGACGTTAATAGTCACGTTGCCATAAGTTCCTTTACCTCCTCCCCTACCTCCTAAACTCCTCAACTTTTCTATTATTTTGTCCACCTTGAGGTCTTTACTGACTCCTATTTCCACAACTCTATTTGCTTCCCTTACGGTCATTGACAGTACTACCGTTTTAGGTGATGAGGTCAACTTTCTCATAGCCTCTTTGACAAGCTCGTCGTCATAGATATCCTTAATTACGTAGAGAGTGACGTCACTTACGACATCTTTTCTGGCTATTCTCTCTATCTCGTTAAGTACCATCCTTCTGTAGCTGGAAAGTAACTGTTCTTTCTTCTCCTCTTCCTCTAACAATCTCTTGACCCTAGCCTCTAATTGGGAGGGGGACGTGTTAAGGCTCTTTGACATTTCTTTGATCTTCTCCTCCTGCGCCCTTGCGTATTGAGATACTACGTCCCCAGCTACATACTCAAGCCTTATTACACCGTCTTGTAGTTTCTCTACGTTAATGATCTTTAAAGCACCGATCTCGCTGGTGTTGCTTAAGTGGGTACCCCCACACCCTTCAATGTCCCAGTCTTTTATCTCGATTAGCCTCACCTCAGCCCCCTCAGGGACACCTCCGGCGTATATTGATACTCCGTACTTCATCTCAGCCTCTATTCTATTGATATTGAATGGCCTTACCGGTCTGCGGTCGTTGATCACGTAATTAGCGAGGTCTTCGATTTTCTTTATCTCCTCTTCTGTAGGCATTTTATAATGAGTAATGTCGAGCCTCGCTTTCTGTGGGGTTTTTTCCGCACCTGCCTGCCACACATGTTCGCCCAGGACTTTTCTGGCTGCGGATAAGATCACGTGTGTGCCGGTGTGATGTTTCATTATCCTATATCTCCTCTGCCAGTCTATCTCACCGTAAACAGTAGTGCCTTCCGGTATATTCGCCTCTTTATCCAGTATGTGGATTACGTAATCCTTGACTTTCTGTGTGTCAACTACTTTGTATTCAGTGTCGCCTACCCTAATTATCCCAGTGTCGCCTACTTGCCCTCCCCCTTCTGGATAAAAGGTGGTCTGGTCTAGGACTAGGTAGTTTTTGTAAGAGAGAAGTACTTTACCTTGAAAAGACCTCTGGTACTGATCTTTGTAATAGAGTTTGTTAGTAGATGGTGGTGCTCTCTCCTCTATGATCTTTATGAGGTCTTGTGGTAGTTTCTCTTTCTTTCCTCCTTTTATGGGCGCTGACTGGTGTCTTTTAGCGACTAACGCGTAAAAATTATGGGGAACTTCTACCTTTACGTTGGGATTAATCTTACGGGCTTCTTCTGCCACAATGTCTGGGGGGATACCGTTAGAGTCGTATAGTTTTACTAAATCCTCAGCCGTTATCTCCTTGCTTTTCTTTACCAAAGAGGAGATTGCTGAAGTCGCTTTGCTCATTGTCTCTTCAAACCTCTCCTGCTCGAGCTGAACCACGTCGAGTATATAGTCCTTGTTTTTCAACATCTGCGGGAAGTCTTCCCTCCAGTAATCTATTTGCTCTTTGATCAACTCGTAGAGTTTTACATCACTCCCCAGAATTTTGAGGACTCTTAGTGCACGCCTTATTAAAAGCCTACCTAAATAACCCTCACCTGAATTAGATGGGACTAGACCGTCGGCTAACATCATAGCTATGGTCTTGGTGTGGTCTAGTACTTGGAACACCCTAGCAGCTCTAGTCAGCTCCTCGTTAACAAAGTCGAATTTGAGCCCCATTTTTTTAGCTACTTCTTCTCTATGTCTTACTATTGTTTCGGGCTTATCCGGGTCGATCCTACCGGCTAAAATTGCGGCAGTCTTTAACAATTCGTCGTCTACTTTGTTGGCCCCGATCTTATCGAAGAACTTGTAAACGAGGTTGCCGTAAATCGCGTGAAACGCTGTGGGAGTCTTCTGAGTAAACCACGCCATTCTCTCTACTCCGTAGCCTGTATCCACGATTTTTAGCTTCAAAGGTACGTATTGGTCTCCCTTGATTTCATATTGCATGAATACTAGTGTAGCCAGCTCAAGCCCCCCTACAGTCACCTCAAAAGATGGGCCCGCATTACCTCCACCTTCCCACCACGACTCCTTGAAGTTGAGCTGTTCTTCCGGTATCCCCAGTTCTTCTGTGAAGAACTCCTTTGCGAGAGATACAGTCTCTTCTTTCCAATATACTTGTTTGTCAGGGTAGTTAAAGGCGTGGTGGGCTGCCATTTCGAAAGTCGTCAAGTGCCTGCCGAAGGTGATACCTACGTTGTCTACATCTTCAAGCCTTATACAAGGTTGGGAGATAACTAAGGGATTTGCGGGAGGTGGAACCACACCACTCGTGACGAAAGGCTGGAAATCTACAATACTCGCTATAGTCAGGTATAGGTCCTCCCTCCACCTAGCTAACACTGGTTTGGGCGGAATTATGGTATGTCCTTTCCTCTCAAAGAACTTTAGGAACTTATTTCTCGCTTCTCTTACGGTGAGGGGAGGGGACTTTATGTCCAGATCAAAGAAGTAGTAGTCCGTACAAGGTACGTCACTACAAACTTCACGGGATTTGTCTTTAGCCCAGAAAGGGGTTGAACAAGACTTACATGTTTTTCTTTCGTAATTATTTGATAAAAAGAAATTGAGTCTGTACTCGCTTTCACTTACTTTCATAGATTAAAATGCGTGGAGAGGTGTTAAAAAGAGTTTTCTTATCCGAATAGTGAGGCTAGACCGCCACCAATCTCCTCTTCACTAGGTCCCTTCTTCTCTTCTTCCTCCTTCTTCTCCTCCTTCTTCTCAGCAGGAGCAGCAGCCTGAGCAGGAGCAGCAGCCACAGCTACTGGCATTGCAGTAGCGTTCTTGAGGACTTCGTCGATGTTTACTTCTTTTAGGGCAGCTACTACAGCCTTTAACCTAACTTCGTCTACGGTTATACCTGCAGCAGAGAGTACGTTTTTGAGGTTATCTTCATTTATCTCTTTTTTAGCTGAATGTAATAAGAGGCTCGCGTAGATGTATTCCATACTGTATCAATCCTCTTTAACCGACAAAGCAATATATAAAATTTTCATTAACCGAATAGTGAGGCTAGACCGCCACCAATCTCCTCTTCACTAGGTCCCTTCTTCTCTTCTTCCTCCTTCTTCTCCTCCTTCTTCTCAGCAGGAGCAGCAGCCTGAGCAGGAGCAGCAGTTGGTACTTGTATACCTAAGTCTACTTTACCACTAATTGCTCCAGCAAGTGCATATGCCTTAGCCATAGCTCTTGATATTACCGCTTGTGCAGTCTCAGGAGTTATGTAGCCTATTTCAGCAGCTAAGGACATAGCATTTCTTGCAGCTTTCTGTGCGGTGACCTTCAGAACTTCTGGCACTGGATAGGCTATCTCTACAGCTAAGTTGAAGGCGTTAAAGTGAGCTTTCATTACTTGATCCTTGTACTCGTCTAAGTTAATCGCCAGTTGTTCGCCGGGTATCAGTATGCCTCCTTCATATGCGACTTTTATGCTGAGCTTTATATAGACGGGCATTATCCCTAACTTTTGTAGTATAGGTATAGCATCGGGAGGAATTGGATCGCCAGGTTTAGCTATCACAGTATCTTGTAAGACGTGTACTTTACCGTCTTGAACCTTAGTCTTAACCTTAAGCTTACCGAAAGTGCTCAGTATAGGACCTGCAGGCATTCCAGTGTCTCCGGCTGGTATTACTACTTCTTCATCTGCCTTGTCTCCAGGCATTGCATACCTCTTTAGTTTAAACTTGGAGAGGAATAAGTGGAGTTCGAACGGGTTTGCTCTGGTGAAAATATAAGCGTTTGACCCAGTGAGATAAGGTTTGAAGTTAGATGCGTCAATACCAGCTTTCTTAAGGGCTAATTCGAACAAACTGTTCTTAGTTACTTTTATCTCAGCTTTCCCTCTCAATTTCTTTCTAATATCGTGCAACTTGTCAGCTGGGAATCCTTGTATATCCGCGATTATTATTGTAGGGTACTCCTTAAGCTTTTGGGTTAGTTCTTCTACTTCCTCTATCTTCCATTTCGGAATTTTGTGTTGAGTTACTACGGCCATCTTAATCACTTCATATTAACTTTTACTACTTTACCCATAGTGGTTTTTACATATATCGCTCTCAAAATACCTTCAACTCTAGTCTTATTTTCGATAGCGTTAAGTACAGCTAAGGCATTGTCGGCTAGATCTTCAGGCTTCATATCTTCAGTCCCTATGAAAGCTTGAACATGGGGCTGGTCTTTTGTCTTAACTAGTGTTGATCTCTTAAACCTATTAACGTATTCTGAGACGTCAGAAGAGTTTGGAAGGGGAACCGGGAACTTTCCTCTAGGACCCAGTGCGGGTCCAATTATCCTACCAGCTAATGCCATAGATTCCTGAGATATCAAGAACCAATCGTTCTGTCTTGCAAGTTTCTTCACTGGTCTCTTCTGCCCTTGTAATTTTTGTAACTCTTCTTTGGTTAGGATGACGTTCGGTTGAGCTTTCTTGACTGATTCTAACTGCTCAAAGGAAGGCACTACGAGAACTTTCCTAGCCTTTGTCGGAGCCTTAGGTAGCGGGACTATCTCCCTTAGTTTTATCTCTCCTTTTTTCATATCTACTCCTTTAAAAGTTACTATTACGTCAACGCTCTGAGTGAAGTTCCTCTTAGGATTGTTTGAAGGGTCTAGTGCTTGTTTTAACGCTTCCTCTAGACTATTTCTGTCAGCGATCATAATTTCACCCTTCTACCTCATTCCATTTTTGCTCATATTTGGTTAATAAGTCATCATACTTACCTTGTTCTACTTCTTTTACGACCATCTTTGGATCTTTACCCTCTACTGTAATTCCTATTGATCTCGCAGTCCCTAGAATGCTCTTTACTGCAGCCTTTAGGGTCTTAGCTGTTAACTGCGGCTTCTTCTTTATTGCTACGTCGATTATCTGCTCCATCTTTAAGTTCCCTATCTTCTTGTGCTCGGGGTCACCAGAAGGTGCTTCAGCACCTACAGTTTTGAGAAGTAAGGATGTGGTGGTTGGAACACCTACCTTTATCTCATATTTCTTGGTGGAAGTGTCAACTTCTATAGCTACAGGTACTGTCATGCCTTTGAATTGAGATGTTGCCTCATTTATTTTCTTTACAACTTCACCTACATTTAGTCCTAGTTGTGAGAGCGTAGGACCCAGTGGTGGGCCCGGCTTTGCGTTTCCTCCTTCAACTACGATTTTTATTGACTTTGTGGGCATAAGCTTATCACCTTACTTTTTAACGGGTTTGACTTGGTCAAGGGGAACTGTAACCTGAAGAGGAAATGATGATTCTAAAATATTTAAAACTACTTCATTCTTTGCACTATCTAATCTCTTTACTTCCGCTTGCATACCTCTAAAAGGGCCGCTCACAATCTCTACTATATCGCCCTCTTTCACAGTAGGTATTGCAACGGTCTTAGAGACGAATTTGACTACATCTTCTTTTTGGACTAATCCATGGGCTACTCCTTTTACGTGTCTTATGCCAGTAGCTACCAGTTTTACTACATGTGGACCAGAGGCTTCTACAATGACATAACCCTTGACGTTGGGCGGGACAATAATTGAATAAATCTCCTTAACGTTATTTGTTTTGATCCTCTCTTCGATCATCAAGGCTACGTTTATTTCCTGACCAGCCGTAACTCTTACTGCGTAATAGTTCCTGAATCTTGGTGCTTCCAATATATTCACCTATTTTATAATTAGGGTAACGGAAAGTTGTATTATATACGCGAGGATCCCGACAACTCCGACTACAAGTAGTGTAAGCTTAATGCTGTAGCTTAACATATCCTTGTCAGGTTTTTTAGCTACGCTGGTTATCAATTTCCAATCGTCCTTGAGTTTTTTAAGGGACTCTAACAATGCCATATGTAGATAGTTTTTGACCATAATTTTAACTTTAACTACTGAAATATTCTCTTTATAAACCAGTCCGGATCGAAGGGAACTAAACTGTCATATTCTTGTCCTATTCCCAAGTAGATCACGGGTTTCTTAAGATCGTAAGCTAATGACAAAACTATTCCTCCTTTTGCGTCAGCGTCCACTTTAGTGAGTATTACTGCGTCATAGCCGATATTATTCTCGAAATATCTAGCTTGTTCAAGAGCGTCGTTACCAGCAAGTGAATCAAGGACTAATATCCTTAAGTCCGGCTTTGTTATTCTTACAACCCTCTTGAGCTCTTCAACTAGGTCAGCGTCAACGTGCATCCTTCCCGCAGTGTCAATTAGCACCACGTCTATGTTTCTGCTTTTTGCAGAATTTATGGCGTCAAATGCGACTGCAGCAGGATCCCCACCGTATTTCCCCCTAACTAGGGGTATTTCGAGCTTTTGTGCGTGATAAGCCAGTTGTTCTTGAGCAGCTGCCCTGAAGGTGTCAGACGCAGCTATAATGGAACTAATACCGTTTTTCTTCAGCATGTACGCTACTTTAGCTATTGTCGTGGTTTTTCCAACACCATTTACGCCGAAGAAGACAATCACGTAAGGCTTCTTACCTTTGCTTTTTATTTCTTTTACCAAGTCGAAGCCTCTGTTTTTTGTAAGGATCTCTTCTATAGATTTTTTTAGAGAATCTGTTATTATTTTCTCTATCTCCTCGCTTCTACTAACCTTCTTTCCTACTAGGGAGTTTTTCAGGTCTTCTAGTATCTTTTCCGACACTTCGTAGGAGACGTCAGCCTCGAGAAGTTGGTATCTAAATTCTTCAATTAATTCTGCTATGTCATCCTCCTTTATAGTCTTATATTTGAGGAAATCGAAGAAAGAGAAACGTGATTTAGACTTCTCCTCAGCCTTCTTTTCGTCTTTAAGTTTTTCCGTTACGGATTGCGGAGGAGACTGAGTATTGGGTTGAGGGATTTGGTCAGTGGGTTGGGGAGGAAGAGGTTGAGGCTTTGCTTCTTGTGGAGGTTTTTGATCTTCTTTTGATTTCTGTTGAGCTGTTTCTTGGGGGATTTGGACATTCTGTTGGATTCCAACTTTTTGCTCCTGCTCGGGTTTTTTCTCCTCTTCCTCTTTTCCTGTTACTTTACCTAAAAAATTAGAAAGTGCTTTCTTTAATTTATCGAAACAAAATTATCCACCTGTTTGAGCTTGGGCTTGGATAGCGGATAGAACTTGTGCAAGCTGGTTATAAGCCTCTATTGATTTAGCCAGTTCGGCTTGTAAAGCTTTAGAATAATCGTTTAGTTCTTTTTCTTTATCGTCTAGTATTTTCTTTGCAGTCTGCGGATCTACTTCTATAAAGTACTGCATTCCTAAGTGGACTATTACTTTCACGTTGTTTATATTACTCACCTTAAACATGACATTACCTTTCCTATCTCCGATCATTATATACTCCTGATTACCTTTACTTATCTCATCTATTGCACTTTTTGAGGATTTAACTGACTCAATTGAGTCTAAGACCTCGGTTAAGGTTTTCTGGAGAGTATCTATATACTCTTTAAGTTCCACCGCTTGCTGGTAAAGAGCCCCTACGTCTATGGCTATTTGTCCACTTTGTTCTCTCTCACTCATGCCACTCACAATATTATCTTTTCTAACTTTACTAAATCTCTTGTTGTTTTATCGTTTATCTCTTCAGGTTTGACCTCCCTTATTTCCTCGATTCTAATGTTATACCTCTTAATCTTGTTTTTACTTCCGAAATCACTGTATATTTTTTCTAGTGCTTGTTTTTCGTTTAATGCCCTTATGTACTTAACGAATTTTTGCCTTGTGGGAAATCTAGACTCGTTAAATAATGCCGTTCCTCTGACCATGAAAATTTTGATCTCGGACATCAATCATTAAATGCTCTTTGGATTCTTAAAATCTCTGGTCCGGTAGTGGACGAGCCAACAAGGACTCCGTTCTTGTTTGCAATTAGTCCACTTCTTATAAAGACGCTTCCAAAATTAACAGTTCCCGTATCCAGCTTCACCTTGAAGAATTCGGACAGTTCTGTTAATTCCTCTTCTGTAACGTCTACGTGGACTAACCCAGCTTTGTCAGTTACGACTCCTACTGAACCCACAGTGATTATATTAGCTATACTACCCCTCTTCACGGCTTCAACTTGAACAACTTTTCTAATCTTCTCTACCTCTACGTCTGTCAGTTCTTTGTACAATAAAGCAGCATGTGAGTTCATGAGTATTATGTTACCTAATGCTGTAGGCTTGATATCTAAGATCTCAACTCTCACATCTTTGGCTTGTTGTTTTATGCTTTGGTACTCATCGTCTGTAATGGTCTTGGGCAGAATGATCACGTCGTTGTTACCGGAGACCAAGATGCCTACAAGTACGCTCTTAGCCACTGTAGTCTGGATTACCTCAGTCTTTAAAACTTCCTGAATCTTATCTAGAACTAGTCTGTCATCTACCTTGGGTAAAATAGTATACTTATCATTAGTAAAAACGTATATTCCTATATTATCTGTCCCGAATATTGAAAGCTTGTCTAAATTCATTCACTCTTAAGTGCGAGAGTAACTAAATATATCTTTTCCCCTACCTTTCTAACATTTATCCTTACTTTTCTCACAATCTTATCCCTACCGTTAGTAGATACTGCTCTAGCTAGTATTGGATCGATTATGACCCTCTCCGCATCAAAATGTCTTTTGACAATGCTCCTGATCATGTTGAGTGTCCTTCTAGCCCTCACGTTTCTTCTACCCATGAATGCTCTTCTGAAGTTCACTACCATCTCGAAATTGTCCTTTTCTTTCTTAGCCCTCTTTTTCTCGGCAGTTTTTTGCTCCTTCTTCTCACTTTTCTTCTCTTGTTGTACCTCTTGCTTAACCTCGGTCTGTTTTTGGGGTTGTTGTTCTACCTGCTGTTGAGTAGTGGTTTGTTGGTTTTGAACTTCTTGTACTTCCTGATTGTTTTGTTCAGTCATCTCGTTACACCTTCAGGCTATTCCTTCTCCAATTTCTTTTAAGAGGGTTAAATCTGATTTTAGCATTAGTTTTTAAAACTACCCAAGCCGGAATGGCTGAGTTACTTTTAATCGCTTTTGCGAGCCTCAGTTTTTTACCTAAAGGCTTGTGCTTACTCATTTCCATCCCCTTTCCTTAATTGTTATTTTGAAATCTTTTTTAGTTTGAGAGGTGAGTTGTGCTAAAATTTCCTTTAACTCCTCGTCAGTTAAAGGAGCCTGAATCCTCCCTGCTTGTGCTAAGGCTATTAATTGATTCTCAATAGCTTCAGCTATTTCTGGCTTTACGAGCTTTACGTTTGCTAATCTTTGCCTAGCTTCTGGTGTTAATATAACTCGTAAGATTGCTTCTTTCTTGGCTTCAAGTTCGGCTTTTCTTTGCTGTTCTTCTAAAACTTTTCTTTGTTGCTCTACTGCCTTCCTTCTTAATAACTCTTGTAGTTCTTCATCGTATTCGTCACTCATAATAATCACCTAATTACTCTAAATACTTTTTCAAATCAGTTCTTTTCTCAGCCAGCTCTTTAAATATTTCGTATGATAATTTGTCCAAAAGCGACCTTCCTTTAGGAGAGAGAACTCTACCTTGTTTCGTCTTAGCAATTAACCCGGCTTTCTCAAGCTGACGGAATATGAGGCGGTTAGCGTGACCAGGACCTCTTACTGATATAGGTGGCCTAGTCCCTCTCCTCTTTAATCCTCCATAAATCCTTCTCGTCTCACCTACTCCTAAAGGCTGTTGCATATAAACTCTCCTGAGCAATGAAGCAGCCCTTATATACCACCAGTTTTCTGGGTTATCCGGAACCCTTTCTTTGAAGCTAGCTGTTTTTGCATATAGAGCCCAATCTGGAGGTTGTAACTCCTTAACGTTCTCTTTTAAGTACTCACTGAGCCTTTTGATCAGCTCGTCGGCTGGAACCATATTTACAGTTATCATACGCCTACTAATCACTCATTTAAGGTTTAAAAGTTAATCTGACTTTCTAATTTCGATGGATAATGAGATTTTACATAGCCGATGAGGCTTCGATACTAAAGGGCGAAATAACTGACGTTTATTTCGATAGAGCCGTAAGGACTTTAGAGCATTTAGGATTTAAGGAAGTCAAAGTTAGAATGGAAATACACTCCTATGGCCTCCCTAAGGATTACCAATGGGCAGTTTTTACCGGGCTAGAAGAAGTGTTAAACCTCCTTGAAGGAAAAGATGTAACTGTCTACGCGATGCCTGAAGGTACACTCTTTAAGGAAATTGAACCAGTTATGATAATAGAAGGTAACTACTTAGATTTCGGTGTCTATGAAACAGCTTTTCTCGGGATTTTAAGACATTACTCAAGCATATCTACAAAGGCAGCTAGGATAAAGAGACTGGCATTAGACAAGACAGTTTTATTCTTCGGATTAAGGGCGGTTCATCCGGCTATAGCGCCGATGGTGGATAGGGCTGCTTATATAGGAGGTTGCGATGGCGTATCGGGAGCCTTTAATGAAAAAACTTTAGGCGTAAAACCGTCGGGAACTATGCCTCATGCGTTAATGCTGTCTGTAGGTGATAACGTAAAGGCGTGGAAAGCCTTCCACGAAGCAATGCCACCTGATGTACCGAGAATAATACTTGCCGACACTTTTGAAGACGAGAGAACCGAAGCACTAAAGGCAGCTCAGTTACTCAAGGATAAGTTGTATGGAATCAGGTTAGATACACCTTCAAGTAGAAGGGGGAATTTTAGGAAGATAGTTCAAGAGGTTAGGTGGACTCTTAACATTCACGGTTTTACTAACGTTAAGATATACGTTAGCGGTGGAATAGATGAAGATGATATTATACAATTAAGGGATATAGTTGATGGCTTCGGTGTCGGAACAAGTATAGCTAATCCACCTGAAGGTGTTGATTTCAGCGCCGATATTGTAGAAAAGTTCGAAAACGGTAAGTGGATACCCTTCACTAAAAGAGGAAAATGGCCTGGAGCAAAACAAGTGTACAGATGCGGAGATACTCCAGATACAGATGTAATTACATTACTCGACGTACAACCTCCAAGACCAGAGTGTAAACCACTGTTGAAAAAGGTAATGGAAAGGGGTAAGATAATTACTGATCTACCGTCTGCAAAAGAAATAAGAGAATACGTTCTGGAACAGCTAAAAAAGCTTCCTAATTAATCTATAACTATTTCCTTAGTATTTTCTAAGCTTCTATTAAATGCTATTTCAACTATGGGTTCCATTCTTCTGATAGCGTTATATAATCTCAGATTAACTGTCCTTATAGCTATCAGTATCCTGTAGTTCTTTATATTAGAAGTTGAATTCTCTATGTTTGTAGCTTCGCTTATTAAAACCCTCCTGAGGGTTCTGAGTTCTTCCATAGTCTCGTTTATCAATTTAGCGTCTTCTTTGGCAAGGACTTTCATAGTATGGTCTATTATTGCTGTAGACTGCTCTATTAAGTCGAACATGTTGTTCCAGTAATTTTTGACTTCTTCAAGTTCCTGAGGTGTGAGAGTCAACAAGTCAGTAGCAGCTTCGCTTATTTCATCAGCGGACTCCTCAATCGCCTTTATTAATATTCTATTTCCTATAAGCTGTATCCTTTTAACACCTATCATGTAAGCCAAGCTACGATTAGATTGTGAAAGGATTAATTGCCTTAGAGCTAGATAATAAAGTCTATCAACCTCCTTTTCTAACTCTATTGTTTCTTGCAGGAATGTCCTACTACCCTCCTTTATACCCAGGCTTAAGTAATGGAGCATTTGCTTCAGGTTGTTAATTAGCCTGTTAAGTAAGCTTGTCATGGTGTATTTCGTGGGATCCAAGAAGGACTGTATTTGAATATAATCCACGTTCTGAACCGTAATTTCATATCCTATTAGACTTCTTACTGCTTCTTTCACCTTTCTCAGTATGTCTTCACTAAACAGCTTGTCTTTGCTCTCTATCTCGATCTTGTCAAAGCCAAGAATGTACAAACCGTAAATTATCCTCGTGACTATTTCGGGCATTATATTGTTTGAAAGAAGCACTTTCACCTCTTTAGTTGCGTTTTGTAGTTTCATATTTGGTGGATATACTTTCAGGCTTCCGTCTTCATCTACCTCTAAGTATACACTCTCCCCTGGTGATAATCCTACCTCTTTTACCCATTCAGCAGGTAATGATACCATAAGTGTCGATTTACCGAATTTCTGAACTCTACGAACCTCCATTTTTACTCACTAGTCTATGTTATATATATTTGTAAAGTTTATAAAAGTAGTTTAAATGTGTATCAGATTATTTTAATCTCGGGTATTTTGCCATACTCTTTAAGGTAAATTTCTCCTTCACCAGTAGACGGAATAATTCTAATTCCGTAAGGTCTTCTTTTAGTAAACTGGATTGCCATGGAATCTCTTAAGATCTTTTTGTATAATTCTATGTCTTTTTTCACCGCTATCATATCTAATCCAGCAACACAAACAGAAGTCAAAGCCATTAACTGAGATAGGGTTAAAGAACCTTCTCTGACTCTTTCCATCAAAACGTTATCTTCAGCTACGGGCAACATAAGTTCAGAAAAACCTATCGGAGCTATTTTTAGCCTCCAGACTAACTCGAATATCCTCCTATTTATATTCGCAACCGTGGACAGCTGTCCGAAAGAGAACATCTTCTCCCCGGAAAGATTTTCTATTAGTCTTCCAGTGCTCTCTTCCATCCATGGGGACAGAGAAGCATCTATACCTAGATACCTTATTCCTATTTCCTTGCTTATTTTTTTACTGTATTCGTCAGCAAATGCTAGAACTCTCTCCGCTCTGTTCTCCTCGAATTCTCTAACATAAATTAGCGAGGAAGATAAAGAGTCGTTTATCGTGTTAGCGCTACCAACTGGAAAGTAAGGCGTGGTTAGGAATTCCTCGTTTACGAGTATCGCTACTCTTGTTGCAATTTCGGGGTCTAACGAATATACTAATTGTGCAACGTCGTCAATATATTTACTGTCATTAAGTAACACGGAAGCATAGAACGATTTATCGGTAGATAAAAAGTCCGCGATACTTCTCAGTTCATCCTTAGCTCTTCTGTGTATGATTGAATAAATTATACCTTTTCCCGAAGGTATTTGATTTACTTTACGCTCTAAGTCCTTTAGCTCAGGGGGAAACGCTATTCTTTTCGTCCATACTACTTCGTCTTTTATGTTTTGAAGCTGATCTACATATTTAACTAACTTGTCCATATCTTCTGAAACGAAGAAAATAGTGAGGGCTCTTATCTTCATGTGTCCATCTATGCTTGACAAATATTTTAGTTTACTGGGAAAATGATCAATTAGAATGCCTAGGCTTACAATTTTACTGTCTAACAACAATTTAGACGCGCTATATCATGCTTTGACTCTAGCACTATCAGCTAGGGCTTTAAACTGGGAAGTTAAGGTCTTTGTGGTTTCTCAAGCAGTAGCTCTCTTTTTAAAGTCCTCCAAACCTAAGTTAGATATGCCCTTTTTTGCTAGGCTCTACGTAAAGTTTCAGATGCGAAGGCTTAAGATAACCGATGCTGAGAAAATGCTTGATGATGCTATAAAAGAGGGTGTGGAGTTTTACGTAGACGAAGCAGGTCTTAAGGTTATAGGGGCTAGTAAGGAAGACCTTAAAGATGGTGTAAAACTTTCAGGAAGTATTACGTTTTTAACCCAAGCAAGAGAATCCGAGGTGGTGTTGTCCCTATGATAATCGATAGTGAGGACGTTTGCCCAGTAGTTCTTGTAAACGTCTTAAGGGCTTTCAGAGAGGCTAAAGACGGTGAGGAAATAATAGTCAAAACTAAGTGGGAAGCTGCTGTGACGGAATTAGAGAAGTGGTGTAGAGAGACTAACAATCAGTATTTGGGATGGAGTAAAGAGGGTAGCAAATTCGTAATAAGGATGAAAGTTGTAAAGAGAGATAATAATGCTTAAATTTGATAGTAAAATTAAACATAATTGGCGGTCAATATTGTGTCAAAGGAGTTCCACGTATTCACAAACGCAATAGAACTAATGGAAGGGATGTGGCCTACTCCCCTTCTTAAGTTAAATATAGGAAATAACGTCTGGGCCAAACTCGAATTTTATAACCCATTAAGTCACAGCATAAAGGATAGGACTGCACTCTTTCTTTTCAAAGAAGCACTAAAAAGGAAAACAGAGCACCTTGTTGAAGCTACATCTGGCAATACCGGTATAGCGTTATCAGCGTTATCAGCTATTTACAACGTGAAGTTTACTGTATTCGTCCCTTCTACTGCACCTTCAGCCTTTCCAGTACTGATGAAGTTGCTGGGGTCAGAAGTAATCTCAGCAGGTTCTTCAACCAACGATTTGCTGCCTTTAGTGAAAAGACTTAGCTCCTTCGGAGGGTATACACATCTAGACCAGTTCAATAATGAAGTTAATGTGGTGGCTCACTACGAGACTACCGCTAAAGAAATTGAAGCACAGTGTACCAATGCCGGGATTAACTTGAGGAGAATTATAGCCACGGCTGGAACAGCAGGACATTTAGTCGGTATAGCCAAGTATTTTAAGGAAAAGAAAGGAGATGAAATAGAGATAATAGGAGTTAACCCAGCAGAAGGGGAAAGAATTCCGGGTATAAAGAGAGTTACACCTGATAATAAATTCCTGAAAATGACTAAAATAGACAAGCTAGTTGATGTCACTTTAAAAGAGGCTGTAGAGGGAGTTAAGGAGGTAGCTAGAAAGAGCGGTATTCTGATAGGTTTAAGTGCTGGAGCTACAGTTGCGGCTTTTAAGAAATTAGGGTTAATAGACGATACCGAGGCTACTGTTCTTATATTTCCTGATGATGCGTTTAAATACATTAATGAGCTCTCACAATATGTGTAATTAGTTTTTTAAGGAAATACCCCTAAAGTTTAATCCCGTGACAGAGATCATAATAATTTTAAACAAAAATGGAGATATATTGGATTTTTCTCCCAGAAATATAGATATAAGAGAAATTTCTAAGCTGAAACAAGAAGAGGTATATGACGACGGCGAATTAATAAGAATAAAAGCTATAGTTTAAGATATAATGCGACTGGAAGATTTCTTCAAAGACATTTATGTGCAGACGAAGATAGTTACGGTAGAAAATCAGAAACTAGTAATGAAGTGTTACAATTCATCCACGAGTTTCAAGTGGTATTTTATCTCACCATCATTCAGGAACTATCCTTATAGCTCAAACCCAGAAGAGAGAATGAACAGAGAGTTAAATTTCTTTACATATAGATGGAGGGAGATAATAACACCTAAAGTAATAGACTTCGATATGGAACAGACATGCGTTTACAGAGAGTTCTTAGAAGGAGAAGAAATTAGGAATTTAGATCATTTCGAAAAACTTGGAAAGGCTTTACGCCACATACACAATGAGGGTTTTGTTATGGGTGATACAAAGTTGGAAAATTTTATTACAGTTCAAGGAAAAATTGCGGTTATCGACGCTGAGCAAGCGATTATTTCCACGGATATTTCTCTTAGAAGTTGGGACTTGCTTGTCCTTTCTTTTTCCACAGCTTATACTTTTATAAAGGATCCTCTTACTTTCGGAAAAGCGATTGAGACTTTATTCTCTAATTACGAACTGCCTAAGGAACAAGCTGAAGAACTTCTAGGAATAAAAGCTATCGGACTTATAAGTTTGATGCCTTTCCTCCACTTCTCTACGTTCAGAAAAGTTGTTGAGAAATACTTATAGTCACTCCGTTTCTCTCATTCTTAGAGATCACTATTTCTTCGTCGTTTATTCGTGTTCCACATGCAGGACATCTGTAAAAATATCTTACTACTTTTTTGCCGTCGCTAGTACTTTCAGCTTCACCTATAAAATCCATCCTGATATTGCATTTTGGACAAAGAAGCTCTTTCATCCTGACTTATTAGGACAGAATTAGAATAAAAAAGTAATGAAGGACAGATACGGGAGGCCGATTGAGGACTTAAGGGTTACGCTTACACATGTATGTAATTTCTCATGCTTTTTCTGCCATATGGAAGGTGAGGGAAATGACGGTGGTGAGTTAACAGCTGAGGAGATATCCTTAGTTGCCAAAGTCGGGAAAGAATTCGGTATAAAAGCCGTGAAACTCACCGGAGGAGAACCTACTCTCAGGAGGGACATTGTAGAGATCATACGGAAATTAAAGGATGTAGGAATAGAAGAAGTTTCAATGACTACTAACGGATTTCTCTTAGAAAAGATCGCCAGAGAACTCAAAGAGGCTGGACTGGATAGAGTTAATATAAGTTTGCACTCGACTTCCTCGCAACTTTTCAAGGAAATAACTGGAGTTAATGGCTTCGAGAAAGTTGTGAAGGGTATAGAAGAATGTAACAAAGTAGGTTTAAAGCCAATAAAGTTGAACTTTGTCGTTACGAGGAAAAACATTAGTGAGGTTTTCAAAGTTATTGAACTCGCTGAGAATCTGGGAGTAGACGAGATACACTTGATTGAGCTACACCCAGTAGGGCTGGGTAAAGAGTCCTTTAATTACCATGTATCCCTTGACGAGATCGAGAAAACTCTTAAGGAAAAAGGAAAATTCCTAGGTACTAGGAATAAACATAACAGACCGAGATATCAATACGGCAAGATTAAAGTTGAAGTGGTCAGACCTTATGCTAATCCCTTCTTCTGTGCAGGATGTAACAGAATTAGATTAACAGTAGACGGTAAGCTAAAGACTTGTTTGTATAAGGAGGACAGAAGTGTAGACATAATAGATATATTGAGAGGTAATTATACAGAGGAGGAGAAAATATCCGCGCTGAGAGATGCTTATAGGTTAGCTATATCAATAAGAGAGCCTAATTTCCTATTCGGAGTGAACAAGTATGAGATTAAACAAGTTGGATAAGATTATGGAAGAAGAAGGAGTACAGTGTAGTGTTGTATTAAGTGGTGCCACAATCTTCTATCTTACCGGTTACGATTACATCACGACCGATATAGGAAATGCCGTAGCGTTAGTATATTGTGACGGGGTTCCCACTTTGATAGTACCAGTCCTCGAAAAGAACAGAGCTGAGGCTAAAGTAGGTGATAAGATAGAGGTACTACCTTACAGTTACTCGTTGATAGGAGAGAGGGTTTTTAAAGGAGGACTAATTGACGCTATTGCCGCTAAAATAAATCCACCTAAGAAAGTAGGAATAGATATGCAAAATTCTTCCAGTTCTTTTTACCTCTCTTTCAAGGAAAAGATTGGGGATTATATAGATATATCGAAAAAACTAGCTATGAAGAGAGCGATAAAGGAGGACGAGGAGTTAGAACTCATAAAGAAGGCAGGGAATATAACTACATCAGCAATGAGAATAGGTAGCGAAAAAATCCAGAACACAGGTATTACAGAGAGAGAAGTTGCAGGACTAATAGATATGACAATGAGGAATGAAGGAGCAGAAGATTATGCGTTTCCTTCCATAGTGGCTTTCGGTGAAAATTCAGCATTCCCTCATCACGTACCAAGTGATAAAACAATAAAGGAAAACGATAACGCGGTAGTTGATATAGGGGCTAGGTACCGTAACTATTGCTTTGATAGCACCAGAACATTCATTAAAGGGAATTCTGAGGAGGTTAAGAAGATCTACGAAATTGTGCTACAAGCACAATTGGAAGCTATAGACACAATTAGGGAGGGGGTAAAGGCTTCTGAAGTAGATCTAGCGGCGAGAAGGGTAATTGAGAAAGCGGGGTTCGGAAAGTATTTCATTCATTCTACGGGACACGGAGTCGGGATAGAAGTTCATGAATTCCCTGCTGTCTCCCCTACTTCTAACGACGTTTTGAAGGAGAATATGGTGATCACAGTAGAGCCGGGTATTTACTTGAAGGGGAAGTTCGGAGTGAGAATTGAAGACACTGTAATAGTTACTAAAAAGAAAGCAATAGTCTTAGAAACTGTTTATAAGTATTTGTAAATCGAACTTTTTATGGTGTAACAAATTTTTTTGAACCAAACTTTTTATTTTAACATACGCAATCAATCTATTGTTATGGAAGAAACACTCGACCAAGAGAAATTAGTTGAAGAAATTGCAAAAAGAGTTAGAGAAATAATAGAGTTACTAGGCGAAAACCCGGATAGAGAAGGACTTAGGGAAACGCCTATAAGAGTAGCTAAGGCGTTGCTGGAAATGACTTCCGGCATTAGGTCTCCGCAACCTAACATTAAAGTCTTTTCGTTAAAAGAAAACGGAAGAAGTAGCGAAGAGGATCAAATAGTATTGGTAAAGAACGTGTCTTTTTCTTCTTTATGCGAACATCATATGTTGCCTTTCATAGGTAAAATTCATGTAGCGTATATTGTAGGGCAGAGCAGAAAAGTTGCCGGATTCAGCAAAATTATAAGGATAGTTAATTATTACGCGGCGAGACTACAGATTCAGGAGAGATTAGTTGAGCAAGTTGCAGATGCGATTATGTCCAGTGATATAGAGCCTAAGGGAGTGATGGTTATAGGAGATGCAATACACATGTGTGCTTACGTTAGGGGGGTAAAAGATAAAGAAGCAACTCTAACATCGGTAGCCACTAGAGGAGTGTTTAAGAACAACGCTTCGTTAAGAAACTACGTATTCAGGCTATTAGAAACGTCAAAGAGATCAACTTTATTATAGGAAAAGACAATTTTTTATGTTGAATGAGTAACGATAATAAAATTACTACTTATAGCAATAATAGTTACTCATTAATTCTAGAGCTTATAAGAAAATATGGAGAGTTAAAACAATCTGATCTTGTTAATTTATCGGGTATTTCAAAAAGCAGGGTCTCGGAAATATTAACAGAACTTGAGAAAAAAGGAATAATAGAAAGAAAGAAGTTAGCTGGAAGAAACCTTATAGTCAGACTCTCCTCCAGAAAATTCCTAACATTAGGTATCATAAAGGCTGCTGAATACCCCTTCATCATTCCCTTTATAAAACTTTTAAAAGACAGAGGTTATAACGTAGATGTCAAAGTCTATAACAATGGATTGGAAGTGACTAAAGACCTTTCTACGGGAAAGCTCGATATGGCATTATCACCCGTAGTGACACAACTCCTATTTCAGAAAATTTTCAATAACTTCAAGATCATTGCAGGAGGTGCTAAGGGCGGAGGAGCTATATTGGGGGAGCCCTCTTGTAATTACATTGCGACGACATCGTTATCAAGCATGGAGTTCTGGTCTCTATTATATGATCCTGAAGCTTCTCTCATAGAGTTCTCTAGTCCTGAAGATATGATAAACGCTATGAGGAAGAAGGAAGTTAAAAAGTTGTCTATTTGGGAGCCTTACGTAACTATCCTTTCCAATGAAGGTTTCAGAATAATTCATACATTTGAACCACTTCATTGCTGCACGTTCGCCATTAGAAACGGATTAGACTCGGAATACTTTAAAGAGATATATGAGCAAGCTTTTGCCTCTTTCCTATCTCATAAGGACAGATGGATACAAGATTACTCTTCGATAGTTAACATTGACTATCAAGTACTAAAGAAATCTGCAGAAAATTACGTATTCGACTCTTATTTAGACTTAAATGAGATAAGAAGAAATATGAGAAAAAGTGGTATATTACTGCCTTAGACATCTAAGTAATAATATATTTCCATCGGGTGTGGATATTGTTGCATTACTTTTGCTTCTTCTCTCTTTAAATCTATGTAAGCACTGAGTAATGATGAATTAAATACAGGCTTTAGGAATTCACTATCACTCTCTAACTCATCTAATGCTTCATCTAATGATCTAGGTAGTTCTCTAATCTTCAACTGCTTCTTCTTTTCCTCGCTCATATGATATATGTTCTCGTCCACTGGATCACCTGGGTCAATCTTCTTCTTGATCCCATCTAAAGCAGCCATCAGCATCGCGGCGAATCCTAAGTAAGGATTAGAGGACGGATCTGGAGGTCTGTATTCGAGTCTCTTTGCCTTCTCCATTCCTTTATAGTAAGCTGGAATTCTAATTGCCGCGCTTCTGTTAGACTTGCTCCACACTAAGTATACTGGAGCTTCATAGCCCGGTATTAGTCTTCTATAACTATTAGTTGTAGGAGACACTATTGCTGATAACGCTCTTCCATGTTCTAACAATCCACCTACAATATACCTGCCTATCTGGCTTAATTCTGCATATTCGTCATTAGGATCATACATTAAATTCTTCTTTCCATCCTTAGTCCATAGGCTAAAGTGTGTGTGCATTCCGGTTCCGTTATCACCATAAATGGGTTTGGGCATGAATGTGGCTACCATGCCGTGCTTAGCAGCTACGTTCTTAACGACGTACTTTAGTGTTTGTACTTTGTCAGCTGTATCTACCATTATAGAGAATCTGAAATCTATTTCTCCTTGTCCCGCTGTAGCTACTTCGTGATGTGTCGCCTCAATATAGAATCCGTAGTAATCTACTAACGTGTTTATAGCTTCTAGTCTTATATCCATTACTTGATCTACCGGTGGAGCTGGGTAATATCCTTCTTTATACCTTATTACAAAACTTCCGTTTTTAGACCAAGGAGCTTCTCTAGCATATACTTTGTAACCTGTTCCACTCTGAGGTAACGCAGCATCAAGCTCTACTTTATCAAATATGAAGAATTCTAGCTCAGGACCAAAGAAGCTTACATATCCCTCATTCTCTTGGTGTTTCTCAGCGGTTTCAGCAATATTTCTCGGATCTCTTTCAAATCTTCCCTTACCCCCACCCCAATGAACTTCAGTAATAACTCTAGCTACACCAGGTGTCCACGGTATTAGAGCCATTGTAGAAGCAACCGGCCTCAAAACCATGTCACTTTCGTAAATTGTAGTAAAGCCTTTTATACTGCTTCCGTCTAGTTTACCGAATCCAGTCTTAAAGGACTCCTCAGTGAACTCTTCAGCAGGAATGGTTATATGCTGTAGTCTTCCAGGTAGATCTGTAAACTGAAGATCTACCCATTTTATATTATTCTTCTTTAAGAATTCAAGTGCTTCGGAGGGTGTTTTTGGTAGTTCTGGCATGTTAAGGACATATTCGATAAATCTATTAAAAAAGATATTGCGTCAATTTATTAAAACTTTTTAAAAGTTTATATATATTTGTCAATTATAAATTAGATGAATGTTAAAAATTAGCTCATCATTTTTAAAACACCGTTTTCCATTATATAGCTTCTTTCCGCGAAATCCGCATCAGAAAGATCTTGGGAAACAAAAACAATATTTATATTTCTCTCCCTCGCCAACTGAAAATATTCTTGTATAAAATCCCTTTTATTATTAATATTAGAAAATACCTCGTCCACCAATATATATCTTGGGTCTGATAAAATCGCAGTAACTAAGGAGAGTCTCTGTCTCATCCCGAGACTTAACTCCTTAGTTTTTTGCTTATATACGTGGTCATTGAAAGACAGTAAAAACTTAATTCTCTCGTCTTCTAGTGCCTGTTCTAACTTTTTCTTATCTTTTATACCCCAAAGTAAATGGTTTTTCACCCTAGTGTTGGGCAGAAAACTTTCAGGTGTAACTAGAACAATTTTCCTTTTCCACGGTGGATATTGAGTTATATCTTCTCCATCAACCTTCACATAACCGTTATCAGGTTCTAGAAACCCTGCAATTATTTTTAAAAAAGTAGATTTGCCGCTCCCGTTTTTTCCGAATATAGCTATGACCCTACTACCATCTTTTATCTCACTATCTAGAGTAAAATTTTGAAATTTTTTCCTTACCTTAGCTTCAAGCATTAGTATACTTCCTCACATACTCCTCTAACATCTCCTCCTCTACAGCACCGACTATTTGATCTACTAATTTACCTTTCACGAAAATCAGTGTAGTAGGTATATTCATGACTCCGTACTTATCCGCAGTCTTGGGGTTCTCGTCTACATTTAGCCTGCCGAAAACTGCCTTATCCTTGTATTTTTCAGCCATCTTCTTGAATATAGGCTCGTATATATGACAAGGAGCACACCAAGGTGCCCAGCAGTCGACAAAGACTACATTATTTTTAGCCAGCACGTCATCGATGTTTGAGTCCGTAATAGTGACTGTAACCTCTTGCGGATTGATAACGTTCTTAGCTCTTTCTTCTAGTCTCTTTGAAAGTTCTTTTACTAAATCTTCAATCTCACTCAAGGCTATCCACTATATCTATTCTTTTGAGTCTCTTATAAAATGCTACTTTAGTATTAACGTAATTAAGTAATTCGTTCTCAATGCCGGGTTTCTTTTCCTTTACTATGACTTTTCCTACCGGCTGTTGTCCAGCGTTTCCGGCATCTTCACCAACAACCCTAGCGTCTATCACCAAGGGGTGGGATTTCAAAATGAGCTCTAGATCCCTCGGGAATATAGGATAACCCTTATACTTGATCATCCTCTTCTTAACTCCCCTGAAGTAGAGTAGACCTTTTTCATCGGATGTCACTAAATCCCCGGTCTTTAACCAACCATCCACGAACACTTTTGCAGTCTCTTCAGGGTCTTTATACCCTAGCATTAGCCAAGGGGCTTTGACCCAAAGTTCTCCTACTTCGCCGGGTTTAGCGTCCTTACCGTCTTCTTTAACTATTTTAATGTCCACCTCAGGTAGAGGCTTTCCTATACTGATTACATCAGCGTACTCCTCAGGTTGGAATGTCAACACGAACCCTTCGGTAAACCCGTACTGTTGTACTATCTTCTTTCCGTACTTTTCCTTGAACTTATTGACGGTAGGAGGGAATAAGGGAGCAGCAGTGCTTACGCAGAGCTCAAGGCTACTTAAATCTGCTCTTTCTAGCTCGTTTAATGCATCATAAACCATAGGGACTGTTGATAAGTAGTTTATAGAGTATTTCTGAACTGCTTGCACAATCTCGTTGGCGTTAAACTTACGCATTATGTACAAACTACCCCCAGCTTCCAGAACTACGCCTAAGACACTATTGCCCAAAACATGAGCTAGGGGTACTGTTAAAACACCTCTGACCTCCTTAAGTTTCGAAGCCTTGTATAAGGATAATGCGTTAAGTTCCATCCTTTTAGCACTGTGTAAGACCTGCATCGTCCTACCCACTATCCCGGCATAATAGTAGACTAAACCTACTTCATCCTCCCTATATTCATAGGGCTGGTTAAATACCTCGTTTCTCTGAAGTGATTCTATGACCTTGTACCCTTCTAACGTCTTTTTCTCTCTTTCAATAATCTCCTTATCAGCTACAATTACGTCTGGGTTTGTATCCTCTAGTATAAACCTTAAGTCTTCGGCAGAAGTTAATGGATCTATAGCTACTACTTTAGCTCCAGCCCAAAACGCTGCTAAATATGTTAAGGTTGATTCCACTGAATTGAACATTAGATGGACTACCGTATCTCCCACGTGGAGTGAGGAAGCCCTTTTAGCTATCTCTTTTCCGGCTTGTTCATAGGTTAATTTATTATCCCCCTCGATCAGAAATGTTTTACTTGGTTTTTCTTTATACCATTTATAAACCAGCTGAGCTATGCTCATAACTGTCAGATAATAAGTGATCATGAATGATAAAAATTATTGGGTTATCCAGAATACATATAACTCTTCTGGATTTAGAGGGAAAGTATGGAAGAATAGACGGAGGAGTTGGAGTCGCTTTGAAACACCCAAAAATAGTAGTTAGGGACGGAAATTGTTACCAGAAAACAGATTTTACTTTACCGTATCCTATCCCTGGATATTGTATAGATGAGGATTACGAAGAGCATGTAGGTTTAGGACATACCACACAGTTCAGACTAGCTTTAGCTAAATTATCCGCTGAATACAACCTGAAGAACACTGATATTGTGGACCTTGCAAAAGCTGTTGGAAGAGGTGGTACATCTGGCATAGGAGTTTACGCATTTAAGTATGGCGGGTTCATCGTAGACGGGGGGCATTCGGTGAAGGTGAAAGAACAAGTTGCTCCATCCGACTTTTCTACCGCTCCTCCTCCTCCGCTTATTACGAGATTTGACTTTCCTTGGTACATTTACGTGAATATACCGAATAAAGGGAGGAAAATCTTCGGAAAGGAAGAACTTAATGCATTTAAGAGGGAAGTCAAGGGAATTGATGAACTGGTTAGGGTAGTGTTTATGAAGCTCGTTCCATCTGTAATCGAAAGGGACTTAAGCGAAGTTTTAGATAGTATCAAGCTTATTCAGAACTTAGGCTTTAAGAGAATAGAAGTGTCTTTACAAACTGATGAGGTAAGGGAATTAATGAAAAAGTTGGAGCTAAAAGGATTTCCCTCAGGAATTTCGTCCTTTGGACCTGCCGTATATACATTCGTGAACTCCAGATCAGAAGGAGGAGAATTAGTCTCTTATTTCGGAGGTTTCCTCACTGAACCAAATAACGAGGGGGCAAAAGTAGTTTGGTCGAAAGATTAGATTACGACGAATTTGTAATTGAAGAGCTAAGAAAGATTTACGGGACTAGACTGAACGAGCTGTTAAACTCTTTGTTGGTCCCTAATTCTAGACTTTACATAAGAGTGAATACACTAAAGATCTCATCAGAAGAACTAGAGAAAGAAATGCCTTTCTTGAAAAGAGATGAAGACTTTGAAGAGGCTATGTATGTTGAAGTAAAAGGACCCAATAAAATAGCAGAACACGATACAAAAGTGATCGTTGACAAGAGAACTGCGGAGAGTGTCATGACGGGGGCAAATGTATACAAACCGGGGATTAAAAGGATTATAGGGAGCGGGAAAGAAGTTACGGTTATAAGCGAAAACGGGATACCGGTAGCTGAGGGGATCCTAACCCAAGAGGGAATGGTAAAAGTCACGGTATCGTTATATTCGGCTCCTCAAATTTCCGAATATGAAGGACTGAGGAAAGGTTATTTTATACTACAAGGAAAGGCATCAATGCACGTGGCTCATCTATTAGATCCTCAGCCTGGCGAGATCATAGTAGACATGACTGCTCACCCGGGTGGTAAGTTAACTCACGTATATCAGCTACAGCCGAAGAGTAGGGTAATCGGGTTTGATCATACCGTAAAAAAGGTAGAGGATCTGAAGAGGAGACTGGAAATCCTCAATATGAGAGAAATAGAGGTATACAAAGCAGACTCCCGTTATCTTTACGAGGACTTCCATATACAGAACGTGGACAAGGTGTTAATAGACCCTCCATGTTCAGCTTTGGGTTTGAGACCTAAAATTTACGATAAGAAGACCAAGACCGACCTTCTGAATTTAAGTGCGTATCAGAGACAATTCCTTAACTCTGCGTATAAGATTCTGAAAAGGGGAGGAATACTCATATACTCCACGTGTACCATGACGGAAATTGAGAATGAAGAAATTATAAACGACTCCAAGTTTGAGGTAGAAGAGATCATAAGATTTCACCCGATAATCCATGACATGACTGGATTTTTTATAGCCAAATTAAGAAAGAGAGAATGAAATGCCTGTTGAAGAATATAATGGAGTGAAACCGAGAATCTCTTCCCGTTCTTATATCCATCCTACAGCTTACATAATAGGAGATGTAGAGATAGGCGATTTAACAAGTGTGTGGCATTACGTCGTTATTAGGGGGGATAATGACTCAATACGCATAGGTAGGGAGACCAATATTCAGGAGAACTCCTCTATTCACACAGATCCAGGTTTTAAGGTAGAGATCGGTAACAGAGTGAGTATAGGTCACAACGCAGTAATACACGGAGCTAAGATAGGTTCCAACGTTATAATAGGAATGGGCGCGATTCTGCTTAATGGCTCTAAGATAGGAGAGTATTCGATAGTTGGTGCTGGTTCGGTAGTTACACAAGGTACGGAAATTCCACCGTATAGTATTGCAGTTGGTGTACCGGCGAAAGTGATTAGGAAGGTAAGGGAAGACGAAATAAAGTTAATTAGTGATAATGCTGAAGAGTATTTAAGACATACAAGGAGGTTTTTAAAAATTGAATAGAGATGTAAAAGCTCTAAAGTGGTTTTTCGACACTCAGATATTAAGAGACCCCTTTAAACCTGGATACGCGACGTTCAAGGTTACGTCCCGCTGTAACCTTCACTGTACTTTTTGCTCACCGGCTTATTATTCAGGAGAGCTCGGGGAGGCCCCGACTGAAGTA
Organism: Stygiolobus sp. CP850M; assembly: GCF_037389425.1. NCBI lineage: Archaea > Thermoproteati > Thermoproteota > Thermoprotei > Sulfolobales > Sulfolobaceae > Stygiolobus > Stygiolobus sp. CP850M. Next base: position 109,876 of record NZ_JBBHKR010000062.1, on the reverse strand, counting down.
GTTAAGAAGATAATAGACAACATGAAGGATTCATCAATTGTGGTATTGTCTTTCGAGGGAGGAGAACCTACTTTGAGACCAGATATTTTAGAGCTTCTTGAGTATGCACACGATGGTTCCTTTTATGTGATGTTAACCACTAACGGCTATAAGCTGAACGACGAGAATTTTTTGACTAAGTTAGCGAATAGAATAGACTTTCTACATTATTCTATTGATGAATATCATTGGAACGTAAAAGCTTTCGATACTCTGTGCAAGTTCAGGCAATACGGATTGAAGGTTAACGTCCAGACAGTTGTTACACGCTTTAATATAAATAAACTCGAGGAAAAGGTAAGAAAAGTACACGAGTGTAAGTATAAAATTGTCGTGTTACCAGCTATTGACTACCCAACATCTAAAGTTAAACTCGCTCCAGACCCGGAAGAGCTATACAAGATTTTGTCAGACCTTAAGAGGAAATATGGATCTACATTAAACAATTCTTGGGGCTTCATAAAAGCGCTAAAAGGTGAACAAGTGTCTAATAGAGTAACGAGCTATGCTATTACAGTATATCCGAATGGGGACTTACCGTATCCTGATGATATTAACGGAAAAGTAGTAGGAAATTTAGCAAAAGAAAAACTTAATGACATATTGAAAAAGCCTATTGTCAAAGATTTACAACAATACATGCTTGCAAATCAAGCTAAATTCGAGTATTTACATTTACAAACATCAACTTTTAACAGCTTTAGAGACTTGTTAAGTTATGCCGCTGAGATGGCTAAGTGGAGGTTCTTAGGGAGGAGCTAGTTAACCTAAAATCTTTTTGTAGATTTGCTCAACGTCTTCGTTGACTAAATGAGTGTATATTTGAGTCGTTCTAATGTCCTTATGCCCAAGTAATCTCTGTACTATCGGTAGTTGAACTCCTTTCCTTATTGCGTTAGTGGCAAAAGTATGCCTCAACACGTGCGGTCTAAGGTCTATACCTAGTTTTTTACCTATTCTTTTTAACTTGCGATACAACGCGTGGTATGTAATTTTAAATAGTTTATCTTCCGGCTTCAAGTTATTCCTCTGGAGATAAGCAGATAGGAGCTTGGCAGTCTTCTCCGTAAAGAAGACAACTCTAGCCTCTCCGTTCTTAGTGTTCCTCACTATTATACTTCTGTTATTGAGGTTTACATCGGACACCGTCACTGATAGTAACTCCTTTGCACGTAACCCAGTATCGAGTAGTAAGGAGACTATGAGCTTATCACGAGTCTTCCTGAGGCTATTCATAAGAGCATTCACTTGTTCCTCGGTAAGAGCCATTACTTCACGCCTCCTAGCCCTTGGTATCGTAGGTCTGATATCTTTTCCGAGCCATTTTAAGAACCTAATAACAGCGATCGTATAGAGTCTTGCCGTAACAGTTTTCTTCCTTCTTTTGTCGATTGCGTCGTTACTCTTATCCCTTGTGTCCCGTCTTAATATGTTCATTATCCAATTATTAACGTCGGAAACCGTCACTTCTCTCGGGTCCTTCCTTACATAATCTAGGAAGTCCTTTATAGCTATAGAGTAGATCCTAATGGTATTTTCAGTGGCACCGGATATTGTCAAAGCGTTAATGAAGTCGTTAAACGGGTCTTGTGTATAAGGATCAGCAATGCCAAGCTGAAGCTTCATCAAAGAACTTCTTCTATGCATAAGCTTTTTAAAAAATAGGGTAAAAAGCTCAGTAATATCAAATATTGGATTTTCTTACCTCTCAACTATTTTTCTCACATTCTTATCGAAGGGCGGGTATATCACACCTTTTTCAGTAATTATAGCTGTAATGTACTTGGGAGGCGTAACGTCAAATACTGGATTAAAGACCTTAACGTTCTCAGGAGCTATGGGTACGCCCCTTACCGTCCTAACCTCATTAGGGTCTCTTTCTTCGATCTTCACATCGTTCACAGAACTTTTAAGGTCAAAGGTAGATACTGGCGCGAGAACATAAAACGGAATGCCCATCTCGTGAGCGATGACGGCTTCTTTAAATGTGCCTATCTTATTGTAAACGTGACCGTCTGCAAGTATTCTATCCGCTCCAACCATTACGCTGTTAACCATCTTTTTAAACATGACTAAACCCACTGCGGTATCTGTGATCAACGTAACGGGTATTCCCTCCTCCATTAATTCATAAACTGTGAGTCTACTTCCTTGTAACCAAGGTCTCGTCTCGGGAGCTATGACAGACACATCCATCCCTAGCAAATGTGCTATTTTCATGGGAGCTAGGGCTGTACCCAAACCGGTTCCAGTAGCTAATCCACCAGCGTTGCACTGTGTTAGAACAGTATCCCCTGAGTTAAGTTTTTCTAGACCGTATAAACCCATTTGAATTTCAGCTTCAAGTTCGTCGTCGAAGACTTTGTTAGCGTCCTTCTTGAGCAACTCTATGAGTTCTTTAATGTCCTTAGCTTCACCTGACTCTACATATTGCTTAGCTCTATTGAGCATGTGAGAAGTAGCCCAAGAGAGGTTTACTGCTGTGGGTCTAGCCTTATCCATGACTTGTTTAGCGTTGTGAAGCAGTTTTAAGGCATCGTCAATATTACTGGCTTTCAGCACTGATAATACCATTCCGTATGAGGCAGTTATACCTATAGCTGGGGCGCCCCTAACTTTCATTAGCCTTATTGCGTCAGCCACCTCCTCTGGAGTTCTGAGTTCAACAAAGATCTTCTCAAAAGGTAAGAGGGATTGGTCAAGAACTGTTAACTTATTCTGATTGTTATCCCATATTATGGGCTTTAGCTTAGGCTTGAACATTTCTTTAATTTCTTTTACTGAAACCATTGTGTAGTTAATTAAAACCGAAAATTAAAAGTTAGAAGCTTAATACCAGAAGCCGCACAAACCCTTTAACTTAGAAAAGATTACGTCTGTGACCCTGACTATAAAGGGTTCTTCCCCTTTAACTATTTTGTATAAGCCTTGCTTATCACCACTGTCAGCAATAGGAACCACCATTATACCACGCTTTTTCAGTTGAGAGTACAAAACGTAGGGAAAAGTCGGAGCCGCAGCCCATACGACTATCTTATCGTATGGCTGTGCTTTCTCGTGTCCTAGACTTCCGTCCCCAAAAATAAGGTTGACGGGGCATTCGGTAAGGTTCTTCCTTGCTAGAGAATAAGCCTCTGAGTCGAATTCTATTGAATATACGTTTTCGCATCCTACAATTTCCGCGATTAAAGCAGTATAATATCCACTCCCAGTACCTATCTCAAGGACTTTTTCTCCTTTCCTTAATTCCATTAAGTCTAACATTAGTATGCCCAATGACAATGCTGTAGTATTGTAACTCCTAGTTATCGGAATAGCTTTATCAACATAGTCCTTAGAATAAGCTAGGTGTCTATAAGGATCTGGGAGAAATTTCTCCCTATCGATTTTCCTCAGTGCATCTAAGAGCTCCTTTGAACTTATCGACTTTGATAAATAACTTATAACTTCCTCTTTTTCACTCACTTTAAGATCTTAAGTAGATTTTCTTTAAGCTCATTTATATTATTATCAGCGTGGAACATAATTGGAATATCCTCCTTGAGGGCTGCTTTGAAACTTATGAGGAGCCATTGACCTATGTCGAAATTAAGGGTTCTGTCTACAAGCGAGTCCGAAATACCGAAAGTCTCAGATATCAACTGCCTATCGTATGGTCTGGGTAACGTACTCACAAAGTAGGTGTGAATTTGCTGAAGGACGTTAGTGTTCAAGTAAGCTAATCTCTGAGTGCTTATCAGTGCGTGGAGGTGATATTTTCTTCCATGTCTCAAAAGTTTCTCCACAGCTATAGAGGAATATTCTGAATAATCCTTTTGCCTTGACTCAAAAGGTATGAACTCTTGTGCCTCATCCAAAACGAAAAGAACGACAGGCATAGACGAATACGACCTTTTCCTCCTCATAAAGACTTGGTCTATAAGCAAGGAAACTACCAGCCTTGCGTCATCCATGTTAGGAGTTTCAACTATAAATAGCCTTGGAGATGCTGGATCTTGATCTAATAACTCAATGGCTAAGTTTTCGACATCATACTCCTCGCTTTCTATCGGCTTAAGCTCGATATATTGCTTTATTGCAGAAATAAACGAAAATATTGTAGCGTTCTCCCTAACTCCAGCCTCTCTAGCCTTCATCTCAACTTCGTTAAGTGAGGGTAGTACAGCCTCATCAACTACATCGTCCTTACTTAACTTGTTTTCCCTCATTAATCTATCAAGTTCGTGAAGTAACATCATGAAAAACGGCTTCTGTGCAGTTGCTACATACTTGTCTTCGGTCTGGCTTCTAACCATATCAATTAGCATGCCGTATGTAAGGAAACTAATTCCTTGAGGAGACATGTAAAGCCTTCTTAGTTTACCTTGGTTATAGAGAGTCTCAAAGGCTTTTCTGATAAGATCTCGCTCTTCGTTAAGTTCTTCGGGAATAACGTGGGTCCTAAGGAGCCTCCTACCCGCATCTATTTGGTTGTCGGGTAGCCTATCCAGTGTCACCAGCCTGGACTCGTAAGTTAGGAGCTGATCGAGAAGAAGAATCCCGTACTCCATTGAAACGTCTATTACTATGACTTTCAGATCTTTCATCTTTTCTAAGGATTTTCTTATTAACAATGAGGTAAGGTTTGATTTACCAGAGCCCGTATATGCGAAAATACCTATATGATACTTTATAGCCTTCTCGATGTTTAGCCTTAGGTCGATGTTCTCGTTAACTACTTTACCGATTTTAACCCCGTTTTCGTAGAAAACGAATTTCTCGAAAGTCTCGTCCGTAAAGAGCTTGACTTTAGAACCAGGTAACGGTGGTATATATCCGCGTTTAAACTCCACTCCACCGTTGACTCTCATAACGTAGCCTACGGGTGAAGCATATACTTCTATCCACGACTCCTTACTCTCCCATTTCTCCTCAACCCTCTTCATTATCTCCTCTCTAAGTTCAGGAGGAACGCTCCCGTCGAGGTTGACCATACCGTAATGTTGAGGGAAATAGTCCGTTACCTCCAGAAGCAAGTAATACTCCTTCCTTATCGTCTCAACAGCTAAAAGTTTACCTGCATCTATCGGAGTATCTCTAGAAAATGGCATCTCTATTACGAAGACTCTGAAAGTTATAGTCCCCCTACCGTCAGCAGTAGGTCTGGTAAACATTCTTATTTCTCTTAGCCTTCCCTCAATATTCGAAAAGATAATGTTAACCTACACCCCCCTCCTATTTTTTTCTATCAAACTCCTGAAAGACCTATAAGTTGAGTTTCTGGTAACAAAGTTTAATATCCTACTCTCTTTGTCGCGGTAATACTTAGCAACCTTGTCAGCAAGGAAGAGGGGATAATTATATCCTAAAGCCTCTGGTATCGGTTCTCTTCCTAGAATATAGAGGATGGCGAGAATTTCTTCCCACGGTAAGTTACTCGAAGTCTCTACGAGGAATATCCATGAGAAATTAAAGAGCTTAAAATAAGCCCCTCTAATCTTTCCTTCGTTATATACCTCGACTAACCACGGTTCGCTTTTCTCGATATCGAGGTCAACTACTTGAGGGTCTTTAACTATTGCAATTATATTTACGGGAAGATTAAATTTATCGTAACTCAGCTTTCTGTCCATAAAGACTAAGTCTACATCCTTTTCGCTGTTTAACGCTTCTTCGTATTCCATTTCCCTCATTATCTCTTCCGTGTTACAGTTCTCACACAATTTCTCCTTGTAACTTAATTCGTCTATCGTGAAAGAAGAGTTGAGTATCTTCCCTTTTACTATGCCTAGAGTTATGTAGGCAAAACTTCCCTCTCTCGTTTTTACCTCGTGAAAACTTCCATCTATAGCTTTAAATGTGAACTGTTTATTTTTTATTACTTCTGATAATGTGATAATCGTGGTTAAAACACCTTTATCCTTGATTACGGATGAGCTCACTCCTACTATTAGAATGTTACTAGCTAAAAAACTTAGAGAATACGGAATGAGTCAAAGTAAAATATCTGCCCTTTTAGGTGTTACTCAACCTGCCGTGAAACAATACTTGGATGAGGACGAACAAAAGGGGTATGAAAAATTAACCGAAATGGGTCTCTCTAAAGATGACATAGACTCATTACTCTCAACATTAGTCGACTTATTAAGTAATAATGACGTAAAGGGGGCTATCTACTACCTCACAGACTTCGGTTTGAAGGAGTTGAGCGAACTTAAGTTCTGTAAATATCATAAAGAAAAGGACAAATATGTTCCGCCCGATTGTGAAATCTGTAGGAACTTATATAGAACTAAAGAAGAAAACGAGATGGAGGTAGCCCTTTCAATGATCCAAAATCCCTTGATCACCCCCCTCATTCCAGAGGTACTAAGTAATTTAGCCTACGCAAGGCAGAATGCAAAAAACGAAAACGATGTAATCGCTGTAGCTGGGAGGATAACCAAAGTCATGGGTTTACCAACTCCCGCCTCAAAGCCCATTTGGGGAGCAAGTAAACATTTGTCTAAGATCCTTCTAAACGTTATGAGTAAGAACAGTGAAATAAGGTCTGTGATGAATATAAAATATGACGAAGGTGTAGGAAAAGCGTTAAGAAAACTCGGATTTAAAGTAGCATATATAGGACCCAGAGATTGCTACATAAGTGACGACGAGATAATAAATGACATTCTCAAGGTATACAGTCCTGATCTCGATTGTGTTGTGCACCTTGGCGGTAAAGGGATTGAGGCTAACACTTACGTTTTCGGTAGAGACCCCATCGAGGTTGTGAAAAAAATTATAGAGATTGGGAGGGCTTATAAAGAGATATCTGAAAATTAATTAAGCCTTAGTAATACTAGTTCTATTATTAGTTATCATTTAAGTAGTAGTCATAATTGAATAATTATCATGCACAGCCTAAGTGAAATAGTGAAAAAATTAGAAGAAGTAGAACACATGATAAAGGATTCAGAGATAAGCGAGAAGGATAGAGAACTAATTCAGCTTATACTTATAAAGAATATGAACATAGAAGCGGAATTATATGCAAAGTATTTAAACGGAAACTCTAAATAAATAAATATTGTGAAGTATGAAGCATACATAAATAGAATACAAGGAGATTTCAAATTTTTAACCGAAGATAATAACGTAATCGGTTTGACAAAATCAGTTGTAGAAGAGCTTGGAAAGGTAGGTATAAAACCTAAGACTTTTGCAAACTCTTTATCAGAGTTCATAGCTGATAAGACCCCTTTGTTTACCTCCTATACCGGAGGAGAGAGTAAGGTTGAGGAACCTTGTAATCTAGGGACTATATTTGAGCTTTGGATTATGAAGGGGGGTGAAGAGCTCCACACGTTTGTAACCATCGTGAACTACAATGGTACTGCACAAGTTACTTTTAGTAAACCTGAATTTTTCAACGACGCTATGCTTACCACAATGAGAAATATACTTTCTCTAGATTGTGTGAAAATAAAAATGCCTTATCCATACAAGTTTGCGGTATTCGAAGCGTTTAATGCTTTCAAGAAATTATCAAACGTAAGCTTTGAAGGAATAATTAGAGAGAAGATGATATCGATAGATGACAAAAAGAGAGGATTAGTTTGGCGTATTGAGTCTCCTAATTTTGATTACTCCACTGATATAAGCATTCAATAAAGTTTTTAGCCAATAGCCGAGATAACTTGGAAGATAACCTTGAGCTTTATTAATGAACTTGAAGTGAAATTCAGAGATTTAAATGAAGCTCTTTCTTTCGTTCTAGCAATACTTTCTCTTGCAGTAGCTTTCATGTCTTTTAATCCGCTCTATTTAGGAATAGCAGTTTTAACAGCAACTACAGCAATTGTCCCCCATGAGCTGGCTCACAGACAGACGGCAAGAAATTACGGATGTAATTCCAGGTTTGTGTTGAGTTTTAAAGGCTTTCTTGTAACATTCCTAATAAACTTCCTTAGTGGATATTACAAACATGGCATTCTAATCTTTGTCGCAGGATATACAGCTATACTTTGTAGATTCGGGCTAATGGGAGAAGAATTATCGGGTAAAACAGCTTTTGCTGGTCCGGTTACAAATATAATAATTGCAATAATCTCGTTGTTTGCAAGTGCCTTCTTATTCGGGAACTCTCTTGTAAACACAATTCTTCTACAAATATTTGCATTTAATAGTTATGTAGCTTTCTTTAACTTGATCCCGATACCACCGTTAGATGGAATCAAAGTGTTAAGGTGGAACAAACTGGCATGGGGTGTTGCAATACTTATCTCCTTCATCCTAACATTCCTAGTGAGGTGAACTTAATTCTCTTTAGGAGGAAAAATCAATAATGAAGAGAATACCAATTACCGTTTTGATTATGATACTCGTTGGGTCGGGTTATATTGTAGGACAAGTTCTAGAGTTATTGAACCCTTATTACCTCCTCTTTCTCGTACAATATAACCCGTTAATAATTTACTATCATTTCTATTGGGAATTAATAACGTCTATACTGATTACACCGAGTTTCATTGACTTTGGATTCAATGAAATTGCCTTGTATATAATGTACTATTTATTCAGGTCGAAAGAAGGAGTTGTAGAGATCGCTATTTTCTTCATCACTGGCGTTTTCGGTAACTTGTTGTATCTACTCGTTTACCCTAACGGTTTACCTTCTGCTGGAGCTTCTGGCGGTATCTTTGGGCTTCTATCGTTCTATGCAGTTTATGAATATCTAAAGAAGAACGAAAAAGGTGGTTTAATACTCCTTATAGTAGCGCTGATTCTAAGCGATTTTATTCCATTCCTCCAAGTGAACGTTCTAGCCCACATAGGTGGTACCATAGGTGGGTTACTATTCTCCCTTTTGCTTTTTAAGGTAAGACACGAACAAAGATCTATTATATGAACATAATAGAACTTGTTCTATTCTTTATAGGGCTTGCCATGTTTCCTTATGGAGTATATGAAATATGGAAAGGTAGCGGTGATAGAGATATCAAACTCTTGCTTATAGGCTTATCAATAGCCTTATACGTGATAGAAACAGTTTTAGCCTTCCGGTGATCACTCTTATCACGTTGATTATAGTAATCTCTGGTACTCCGGGAGTAGGCAAGTCTACGGTTGCGAAGGCATTATCGGAAAAGCTTAACTTTAAGCTACTTCATCTATCTTCTTTCCTCATAGAAAAGAAGGCTTATTCTGAATATGACAAGAATAGAAAAACTTACATTTTAGATGAAGAGAAAGCAGAGAGTGTAATAAGGGAGCTCCTGAGCACCGAGAATAACTTAGTAATAGAGACAGTATATCCAGCACTCGTAAGCAAAGCCGATAAGGTTATAGTCTTACGACGTCACCCCTTATCCCTTTATGAAGAATTGAAAAAGAGGGGATGGAACGAGTTAAAGGTAGCTGAGAACGTTGAAGCTGAAATATTAGGTGTGGTAAGTTCAGAAGCATATGAGAATTTCAGTAATGTGTGTGAAATTGACGTCACTGATAAGACTATAGATCGCATACTGGAGATGGTAGAGAATTATGAATGCGAGAGAGTGGACTGGTTAGGGGATGAGAGAGTTCAATCATTATTATTTGAATTAGATAAGATTATTAGTGAATACGAGGATTATGAGAATAGGGAATAAATTTTGAGTACTGGGAATAATCCATTCAGAATTTCATCTCCTCAGCCGAGCAAACAACCAAGAGACTTGAGAAAGGTAGCCCCTCAAGCCCCTCAAGCTGCAGACTTAAAAATCCAAATGAAAATGAAGACCGTCAAATATAAAATTGCCGTGCTTAGCGGAAAGGGAGGGGTAGGAAAATCTTTTGTATCATCTAACTTAGCCATGGCATTAGCGGCAGCAGGAAGAAGTGTAGGAATAGTTGATGTAGATTTCCACGGTCCTTCGGTCCCTAAGATGTTAGGAGTAAGGGGACAATACTTGACGGCTGACGATAAGGGCGATATAAACCCGGTAGTAGGTCCTTTTGGTATAAAGGTGGTCTCAATAGACTTCTTATTACCAAGGGACGATACACCAGTAGTCTGGAGAGGAGCAATAAAACACACTGCAATTAAACAATTCTTAGGAGACGTCAAATGGGGAGAGTTAGACTACTTAATAATAGATATGCCGCCTGGGACCGGTGATGAGGCTCTGTCAGTAGCACAGCTAGTCCCTAACTTAACTGGTATGATCATAGTTACAATACCTTCAGAAGTCTCTACACTAGCAGTCAAAAGATCTATAACCTTTGCTAAAACTATAAACGCTAGGATCCTAGGTGTAATTGAAAACATGAGCTACTTCCTATGCCCGACTGACAACAAACCTTACTATATATTCGGAGAGGGTAAAGGAAAGAAAATGGCAGAGGAAATGGGAGTACCTCTATTAGGACAAGTACCTCTAGACCCAGTAGTTGCTCAGGCCAATGATTTAGGAGAACCATTCTTCTTAAAGTATCCAGATGATCCTGCATCGAAGGAGTTCATGAAAATAGCAGAAAAAGTTATCCATATTATAGAGAACAGTCAACAAGAAACGCCCCAATCAGGGTAAAGAAAACTTAAACTTTCTAACGTTGTAATCAGGAGTTTTTTTAACTTTACCTTCCCTTACTAGATCAGCTAGTACTTCTCTAAATTCTATCATGTTAAACTCCACGCCTTTCTCAATTAGAATATTTCTAATTTCAGTTGAAGTTAAACCTTCACCTTTCTTTTCTTCAAGTATTTGAAGTATTACTTCCCTTAACTCATCCTTGTTCATACTATCGGATTATACAATAATTTAAAAATAATAAGTGTAAAGGTGAAATAGTAGTTAAGTTTAAAAAAATGAATATTAAATATAAAAGATGTAAGGTGTGAAAAAATGAGTATTGAAATTAATGAAAAAATTACAATTTTCAAAAGATTTCTCGCAGTAGCTTATGGTCTATCTGAAGCCGAAATAGATGCATTCCTGAAAATCCTTGAAAGTAAAGGAGGAAAGGACGTTGACACAATATCTACCGAACTGGGAATAAGCAAAAGTAGAACCAGCCTCGTGTTAAAGAAATTAGCTGACGCGGGATTGATAGAAAAAGAGAAGGGAGGAAATAGCAAAGGAGGAAGACCTAAGTATATTTACAATGTAAATAGAGAGGAGCTTAAGGAGAAATTAGCCAGAAAAGCTGAAGAACTTTGCAGAGAATTAAAGGGTGTTATTTCGCTTTCTCTGGCCTAAATATTTTTTCAGAAAGGGAGTGTCTTCGATCTTTTCTTTGGTTAAATATTCCAGTAAAAGACCAGGTGGCTTTTCTCTAGTCCTATTCACTCTTATAACCCTAGTCGGAGTTGCAATTATATCTAAAGGTACATCGTAAGGCTCTACGGGTATACTTTCCACTATCTGAATATCATGGACTGTCGTAACAACTGGAGTTTTTTCATTAATCTTATTTAATTCTCTCAGTATTGCAAACTCTAACTCACTATACCCTTCTCCTTTGCCTACTCTGTCTCCTGATAGCGTAACCGCTACACTGCCAACTACAACCAAATCTATATTTGGAATAGAATATATATCTGCGACCTCACCGTACTTGGCAAACCCTGAGATTTTAGATGCTTCCCTGAAGTCTCTAATTTTGGATGGGTCTAATAGATAGAAGTCCCCTTTAAGCCTAGGAGTCGGTACTAGAACAATTTTACCTTGGCGTAAAGCTAGCTCTCTTACATATCTTTGCGGTGAGTCTGGATTTACCTTGATGAATTTAGCTCTTTGGAATTCAGGAGTACCCGAAAGCTTTTCCGCCGCTTTCTCTGCCCCCTTGAAATTAGGGATTCTACCCAATACTGGCCTAGGAAATGCGGCTATATTAGTTTCCTCCAATAGACTCCAAACTTTTTTTCTAATTTCACATTTTGATAACATAACTTACCCCCTGATAAAGGAAATACACTCCAAATACCGTTAGGACGATTAAAGAAAATATCTTGACATATAAGATGTAATCCTTTCCGTATTTACTGATAACCACAGGGAATGAAAGGATCCAGATAAGTATACCTAAGAAAAAGCCTGGTGCTATATAAATGGAAAACTGGTCGAGCATAGATATCCCAAAGGTTAGCCACCACCCTATCTGGTAAGGATTAACGAGGGCTGTGGTAAGACCTTTAACGTAACTGCCCTTAATGCTCGTGTTAAAAGTCTTTGTTTTCCAAACACCGTAGGCGAGATATAACATATAAATTCCTCCGATTATGTAAAAGATAAATAAGACGTTCTGAGGTATTAGAGATTTAAAAAAGAACGTTAATAAGAAAAATATGAAGTCAGCAGTCATCGCCCCGGCCCCTACACTGGTTCCGTGTAACGAGGATCTTAAAGATTCATGTGCCATCATAGCATTTATAGGACCGGGCGGTGCGGCGATTGAAAGGCCCATAACAGCACCTATCAATATAATGTAAAAAATGCCCATCAATTTAATTAAATTGAAACACGCTTTAAAGTTGAACTATGCCAAAAGAGATAATTAATTCAGTTTTTCACCTTAACATAATCTTTTCTCCTCTTAGATAATATACGGTAAATCTGGAAAAAGTTTATTTTAAGTGATGATTTTGTAATCATCATGCAAAATGAAATGGAGGAAAAAGTTAGGTCCCTTTACGAGCAAGGCTATTCAATAAGGAATATTGCATCACTTACTGGTCTCAGTTACGGTAAGGTAAGGAATTTACTTATTAAATCTGGGGTAAAACTTAGAAGTAACAAAGTGGACGAAAATAAGGTTATTGAACTTGCAAAACAAGGAAAGAGTGCGAGAGCTATTAGTAAGGAACTGAAAATTAGCGAGTCAACGGTTCTGAGGATATTACAAAAACACAATTTAGGTAGGAGAGTGAGAAAACTAAAGGACAGTGAAATAAAGATGATCGAAGATATGTATAAGCGCGGAGAGTCAATATATAAGATCGCAAAGAAACTAGGAAAATCCACCAACTTAATAGTATATCATTTAAAGAAAATGGGACTTTATAAATCTATTCATGAATCTTCTTCCACATCTCTCTAGCTAACGTTCCATCATATTTGAACGTATTAACTAACTTTTTAGCTTCTTCCCTTTTGTTTCTATGCTCCTCTAAAAACGCATTTAATTTCTCAACCAGAATACTCTTTAGCTCGCCCGTCAGCATCTTACCACTTCTGTATTCCTCCTCGATTTTCTTTATCTTATTGTCGTCTGGTTCAAAAAACATATATAACCACTGAAAGGAAACATCTATATCCGGATTACCTCCGTATTTTCTATGAAGTTCTATTGTAGGTTGTCCTCCAGAGAATGCATATTTCATGATCTTTCTCTCTACAGTTTTAGGATCATCGGTAAGATATATTGCAGATTCTGGTTGAGACGAACTCATTTTACCCTCAGGACCTGTTAAAGGTGGCAGAAATTTGCTGTGGATCTGAGCAGCCTTATAATATCCTAAACTCTCTGCTATATCCCTTTGCAGTCTCCAGTAAGGATCTTGGTCAATACCAGCCGGAATAAGACATCTTTTACGTTCAAACATAGTAGGGGCGATCTGCAGAGCAGGATAAAAGATAATGCCTATGTTAGAAGAAGTGTCTAAGCCGAAAGTAGCCCTTACTTCATTAAACGTTAGCTTCTTGGCTATCTTGATTGCTATAGGGTACATATTTCTAATATACTCCGTATCTTGGAAAATGAAAGTCCTATCGGGGTCAAATCCAACAGCAATTATATCTAAAATATTGTCATATGCCCATTGCCTAGTTTGATCAAGCGTGTAATCGACATTTCTCATGAACTTCTCATCATCTGTGACTTCGATATATACGTTTACCTTAAATTTGTCTTGCAGCCATTTCGTGAATATGAAAGGAATTAAATGTCCAATGTGCATTCCTAAAGAAGGAGCTCTACCGGTGTAAAGGAAAAAGCCTCTACCGTCTTCATAATCCTTCAATATCAGGTCATAGTCCCTGTGAGAAAAGAACACATTACGCCTAAGCATAACGTGAAGTTCATCGTTTATGAGTCTCTTAGTTTTTTCTTTTAGTTCCTCAGTCAGCTTCTGAGTTCCAAACTGAATGATCAACTTATCATAGTCTACCTTTCCCTTAACTTCCCATGGAGTAACGTTAAAATCTTGTGCCACAAATAAATAGGAAAAGGGTTTAATATAAAAAGGATTAAATTAAAAGACATAAGAGAAACTAGACCTTTAGGTCTTCTGATTCTGAACTATTCCGGAAGCGGGTAGCTCTGGGAACTGCTCCTTCATTCTCTGCTCTGCCACCATTGATGCTTCGTCCAGTATCTTTCTTGCCTCTGGTGAAGAGGCTACTCCTGCAGCGCTTACTCCGCCAAACTCTCCAGCCTCGATAACTACCTCTTGTAGACCGTCACCTAGCTCCGCAAGCTCTATGGAAAGTTCGGGCATTACACCCTTCAGTGTTGTCTTCAGTTCGCTGATTACACCCATCACTGGTATCAAGTTAACATAAACGTCGCCTAGTTCAGTTATTGTCTCTAGCCTTAACGATACTTGTTCTAGGGCTATCTGAGTAGTGAGTAACTGCTTAGTTATTTTTCTGATCTCAGCGACTTCGTTAGCATACATGGCTGCTCTAGTGTAGTCTTTGGACATCTGAGCCTCTACTACCCTCTCGAATAGTGACCTATCCCTCTCCTGCATCCTTGCTATATAAGCGTCCAGCCTGCTGATCATTGACCTAACTCTGTACTGTGCTTGTATTAACCTCATCTTGAGGGGGTCCTTGCTCTTTGGAATCTTTTGCTTTTCATTACCACTCCACATCTTTTGGAACTCTTTACCCAACATGGGCAATTAATATATTGTATACGAAAGATTTATAAAGGGGTTGACTAGATAATATACCTTTAATAGGATTTAAACAAAAGAGATCTTTTGGGATAGATATTGCCAACAACAATTGATGATGACCCGGAAGTGGAAATATTACCCGGAAAAGACCAGCTTACCGTAATAATAGACCTGAGAGGGAAGGATTCCAGTAAACTCTTGGTAAAGGCAAATAAAAAACAGCTGTACATCTATGATAACGAGACCAGCAGCGTGATAAAGATAATATCCCTCCCCACCTACGTAGAACCAGATAGCATAAAATACGAATACCACTACGGTACTTGTATAGTTTCTTTGAGAAAGAGTGAGTGAAATGAGCGATCGTGAGTTACCCCTAAACGATTCCCTGAAAAAGAGAATTTACCTTTTTGACTCATATGTAAGAGAGTTTGAAGCTACAGTTACAGACATAACTCCCGAGGGGATTATCCTAGACAAGACTGCGTTCTATCCCGGAGGCGGAGGTTTGGAAGCTGACAGAGGATTTATTCAGATAGGTCAGAATAAATTGGAAATTGTGAATGTGAAAGAGATAAATGGAGAAATCTACCACAAGACGAGTAATTATGAATTACTTCAAAAAGGAATGAAAATAAAGGGAGAGATAGACTGGAATAGAAGGTATAGGATGATGAGGCTGCATACAGCATCTCACATAATAGCTGCAATAGCCTATTCAAAATACGGCGCTAGAATAACCGGAGGTAACATAACTCCAGAGTATGCTAAAGACGACTTTTCTATAGAGAACAAAGAAGCACTACAGAAACTCATTGAGGAGGCAAACGGAATTGTCAAAAAATCCCTCCAGGTAAAAGTTTACTTCCTAAGGAGAGAAGAAGCACTAAAAATCCCTGGAATAGTTAAATTGGCAGAAAGGATGCCCCCAGAATTAGAGGTGTGGAGAATTGTAGAAATAGAGGGGGTTGATACACAAGCTGATGGGGGTCCCCATGTTAAAAACACTTCAGAAATAGGTGAAATAGTACTTCTAAAAGTAGAGAATAAGGGAAAGAACAGAAAGAGAATTTATTACACAGTCAAACCTTAAGCCCAAACATATTTAATACTTAACACAAACCTTACTCCAAATCCTGCAACTACCCCTATAAAGTTCATTATAGCTAAATAAATTGAGGATAAATGAACAGAGGAGAAGAACAGCAAAAACAATATTGACGTTAAATTACCGTAAGGTAAAATCAACAGTATTAACATAATAACTACTACGTATTGTACGACTCCTCCTACTAAAGACGATACGTGAAACTTCACCATCCTATTCAGAAAGGAACCTACCCTTTCTTTCTTAAACGTCCAGACATCATTAAGCAGAAAGTTAAACAAGATCGAAAATTCAATTGCAAGAGCAAGAGAAACAGCTATCGGTAAGACTGGTTTAAGTAATAACAATACACCCTCATTTACGACCGTCCCTAGCCCACCTACTATGGCATATTTTATAATTTTTTCAAGCACGTGTTTAAATCTAACATTACTATTTATAAAACTTTTCACTATTTAGAACATGAGAGATTACCCTTAGTAATTCTGAAGTGTTCTTACTTAAAGTAACTCTTCCGTGAGTCTTTCTTAAACCCATAAACCCTTCTGGCTCTCTTATTTGATATCCATAAGACCTCAATACGGAATTCAGGATAGAAGTTTCAACCGGAAATTCCAGTAATACGAAATTGGTAACACTCTTATACCACTTGAAAGGAGAAGAGAACGAGTTTAGCAGTTCAGCTATATGACAACGCGTCTTAGAAAGGAAAGACCTTATCTCCTTAGCCGTAACGTGGGAGAAAACATAGTAAACTATACTATTTATCCTCCACGGGGGTGCCAATCTTTCTAAGTTTTTAGAGCTGTGACCTATTGTAAACCCCAGCCTTAAACCTGGAATTGCGAAAGATTTCGTGAAAGACGAAATAATTGTTAAGTTTTCAAACTCCTCAGCCAGTTTAAAATTATTAGGGAGAATACTCAAGTCTATAAATGATTCGTCGAGGTATAATTTACCCCCTCGCTCTAAGAACTCCATTATATCACTATCTTTTATGAACGACCCAGTAGGATTAACTGGGTTACTGGTTATTACACATGACTCTGACGAAGGTAAAGTGTACTCAAATGCGTCATTAAGTTCCCTCGCAAAGTAACTCTTACTCCTCTTGTATTCAGAGAAGTTCGGCTCTAGGACGGAACATGGAGGTAAAAGCGAAATAGCTTCTGACGCACCGTTAAATACGCCTACTAATTCAGGACTTAGATCATAGACTTCTGCAATGAGTTCCTTAATTTCCCTATAATCTTCAGAAGGTGGATAATAAGTGTAAATCTCCCTTTTAACTGCCTCGCTTATTAACTCCTTCACAAAATCAGGAGTACCCAAGGGATTAAGATTCACACTGAAATCATTAATACTCTCCGGCTCCCCCTTTATCCATTTTACGCCTCCATGCTTCATAATCCCTTATCCCTCAGGTAAGATTCTATTATATTCTTCTCCGCCCTTCTTAGTATCTCGTCAAGTGTGGACAAACTTATATTGAGTTTTTCAGCCAATTTCTTCAACGTTACCTTCCTCGGATAATCATAATAACCTGCCTCAAGGGCTATCCTTAATATCTGTTCTTGCCTTGCGGTAACTATACTCTTGGATCTTACTTTCACAACTTTTATAACCTTCACGTCGATTTTGTTTTCAACAAACTCCCTCAGTACTCTCCGAAATTCAGGATAACCTTCTAAAACCAAAACCCAAACCAATGAGTTATTAATAACATACCCCTGAATAATTGTATATTTTGCAAGAATAGTACTTATTCTGGAATTTACTCTCACTGTACCTAAATAAACATTTTTATCTACTTTTGTAAATGAATTTTGAAATTCTTTAGGGAGTTCCCCTTTAAACTCAATCAGTAGCCTAACGTCCATTTTATCCTGTTTAATATCAAGAATACTAATAGAGTTCTTTTGAACGTTAAAAGTACTTAACCATTCTTCTATAGGAGTTTGTAACTGAACGTGAAGTAGCATCCCGAAATATTTTGGGGTTTAAAATATTTTAAACTAATGGCATTTAGTAATTGGGGATTAGAATGGGCATAGATCCTAATTACAGAACATCAAGGCAAGTAGTAGAAGAACACAACGGGCACAAGGTTTACGGACCTGTCGAACCGCCGAAAACACTGGGGATCCACGGTACAATAGTCGGAGTAGACTTCGATTTATGCATAGCTGATGGTGCGTGCATAAATGCATGCCCAGTTAATGTATTCCAATGGTTTGACACACCCGGGCATCCGGCTTCAGAAAAAAAGGCAGACCCAGTTAACGAACAAGCATGTATCTTCTGTATGGCTTGCGTAAATGTATGCCCAGTAGCTGCAATTGACGTAAAACCACCATAACAAACTTTTCTTTTATTTTCATATCAGAAGACAAGTTCGATATTAATAAACAGTAATAAATTATACTTTCACTTATCACAAATAATTTTTACAACTTTTACAGTAAGTAAGCTACACTAAAATGAATACCACCTCTTTCAACAGTGATATAAGAAATAAGGAATTTACTCTATTATTAATATGTTCGATTCTGAATACCCCATTTTTGTTAATATTTCCTTAACCTTATCCCTATGGTCTCCTTGTAACTCTATTTTCCCGTTTTTTACAGTACCTCCTGCTGCTAGCTTAGACTTAAGCTCTGAAGCAATCTTCTTTAAATCCGCGTCTGTACCATTCAACCCCTCTATTATCGTAACCTCTTTTCCGTATCTCCTTTTCTCGACCTTTATTTTAATAAATTGTTCTTCTCTATTTAGTTGTTCGCATATTTCGGGGGGTAATCCGCCACAGAGATCAGACATTCTCAAACACTTTATTACTAATACGGCTTTTTCAACTTTTCTGTTAACAGTTAGGTTTATATTTACTGGAGTAGATGAGAGTGGAGATGGCAAGATATAGATGTGGCAAGTGTTGGAAGGAATTTGACGATGCACAGCTTAAAGCACTACCTGGGGTCAGGTGCCCCTATTGTGGGTATAAAGTAATATTCATGGTAAGAAAGCCTACAGTTAAAGTAGTGAAAGCTATCTAATCCCCTTTATCAATTTAGCTATAACTTTTTCAACAGACTCTCCCATACTCTTTAGTTCCTCAAAAGTCCCCATCCACTTTATACTACCGTTTGATATTACCATGACCTTATCCGTTAATTTATCAGCTACGGACATTATGTGAGTCGACACTACGAAGGTCGAATCCCTGAAAGACCGGAAAAGCTCGATAACTAAGTCCTGAGTTGGAATATCAAGATAATTCAAAGGCTCGTCCAGTAAAAGTATCTCAGGAGAGTGGAGGACAGCCATAGCTATAGCCAACTTTTGTCTATTCCCCCTAGAAAGTTCAACCGCTTTATATTTTCTATACTTATCGAGCTCCAGAAGTTCAAGTAACTTCTCAGCCCTATCCTCGTTTTTTATCCCCCTGAGAACCATCATAAACTTGAGATTATCTTCCACAGTCAACGCTGGGAAAGGGTCGGCGTCCTCAGGCAAATAACCGATTAACCTTTTTGCGTCCAAAGAAGTAGGATCGTGACCCTTAATATTGACCTCTCCCTTATCAGGTTTTATAAGCCCCGCAAGAATCTTGAGAGTAGTGCTCTTCCCAGCTCCGTTAGGCCCGAGGAGAGCCCATTTCTCACTGCACTTTACTTCAAAAGAAATTCCGTTCAATACTACGATATCTCCATAACGCTTAAGAAGATCCTTAACTTTTATACATTCCACAAGAGATAAGTAAAAGAAAAATAGTATTAAAACTCAGATGGAGGAAAAAGGGAAGAAGAAAAGAGATTAGATTAACCTTTACTGACTCGGGATCTGTATCTTTAATTCTTGGGTGAGCTCCTTATACCTATTCCTAACCGTTACCTCCGTAACCCCGGCTACTTGTGCTATCTCCTTTTGCGTCCTCCTCTCGTCGTTTAATAAAGCAGCAATATATATAGCAGCGGCAGCAAGACCAGCTGGGTCTTTACCTGCAGTCAACCCCATATTTTTCGCCTTTTCTATGATCTCTGCAGCAGTCCTCATTGTAGCACCGCTAAGTCCTAATAAGTTACCTATCCTAGTTACATAATCCTTGGGGTCACTTACCGGGACGTCTATATCTAACTCCCTAAGAATCAGTCTGTAACACCTCGCAACTTCTTTCCTATTCGCCTTAGTGAACTGTGCTATCTCGTCTAAGGTCCTCGCCATTTTCATCCTTCTACACGCAGCGTAAATCGAAGCGGCTACAACGCTCTCTATAGACCTCCCTCTGACAAGCCCCTTCTCTACGGCTTTCCTATAGATTAACGCAGCCTCATCCTTTACGGCTTTAGACAAATTAAGTAAATTCCCGATCCTTTCAAGCTCATTCATAGCTTGTGCTAGGTTTCTGTCTATAGATGACTGTATTCTAGCCCTTATCTGCCACTTCCTCCATCTAAGGACTTCTAACCTTCTCTTAGGATCTAGGCTTCTACCCATTGCGTCTTTATCCTTCCAGTCTATTACAGTAGATATACCCATATCATGTATCGTTTGGTTAAGAGGACCTCCTACCCTACTTCTTTTCTCCTTTTCTTCTGGGGTAAAAGCCCTCCATTCAGGACCCTGATCAATTATCCTCTCTTCAATTACCTCTCCAGTTTCGGTACAGATGTACTCTCCCCTTTCCTCGTCAAATATAATCTTGTCAGGAGGACAAATCGAGGAAGAAGGTTGAGGATTAGCTTGCTTTTCTTCTACCATTAAACCACCACCAATTACACAAAAATTTAAAAACCCTTTAATGTTAAAGGATAGAAACATTTATAAACTTTTCGATCTTAAAAAGATCACAGAATCCGTTAAAAAATCAACTGATATAATATGTCATATGAAAGCTTTTATTATCGGAACGACTTTAATAATTATTGGAGTTCTATTAATAACGGCTAGTGCGATAATACCGGCTAACGTTTCTTCATCTAGTACAAGTTTTGCGG
Organism: Stygiolobus sp. CP850M; assembly: GCF_037389425.1. Lineage (NCBI taxonomy): Archaea > Thermoproteati > Thermoproteota > Thermoprotei > Sulfolobales > Sulfolobaceae > Stygiolobus > Stygiolobus sp. CP850M. The sequence goes on along the minus strand of NZ_JBBHKR010000062.1, from coordinate 88,887 downwards.
GTGTAATATTCCTCGGACCTTTTCCGATAGTGATCGGAGGAGGAAACCCGTCAATGATGCCTACACTATTAGCCTTCGCCTTAGGGTTTACGGTAATAGCTTTGCTATTCTATTTAGTTCCACTAATACTTAATAAGAAGACTAAGCAGTAAAGGGATTATTACCTTTCTTTATCATTAAATACTGTGAAGTGGTTAACAAACTGTGGCAGTCCATGGAAGAAAAGAGTATATTGTTCTAGGAGGGTGATTTGGTGTCATTCAATAACAAAGGGTTAGGAGAACGTGAACCTAATGACCCTTATGTATCAAACTGCAGTAAAACGAGAGCCATATGCCCCGAGTTAAAGTACCTTTCTTGCTCAAACACTGAAATCCTCAGAGCACTTTTTGACGAAGGTCTCGTAAATGCAGTAGAATGGAAAGAGCTTTACTCAAGACCAGAGCCTAAGGTGGTCGAAGTTGGTAAGGTAATACATATGCTCTTGGGAATCGCAATCGGCGACAGCCTAGGATATCCGGTAGAACACCTTAGTCCAGAGGAAAGATTAAAAAAGTATGGTCTGATTACCTCCTATATAAACAGAAGACCCCTACCATCAGATGACACACAACTAACTTTCGATACTGTCAAGGTAATATTAGAGCATGGTAGGATAGTTCCATGGGAGTTAGCGAGGATTTTTGCGTCGCATCGTATCTCTGGAATGGGCAGAACTGTTAGGGAGTTCCTAAAAAAATTACAGGGAGAGAGGACTACCTTGGTATAAGACTGGTGTGAAAAGGCCTAGTAACGGAGCCTTCATGAGAATATCGCCCGTGATCATCCCGAACTTGAAGTCCGAAGAAAATTATCTGGTTGACGCTGTACTGGACACATTAATAACACATAACGAACCGTTGGCTATAGCCTCCTCTGTGGCCTTTGCTGATATGCTCTGGAACGTGATAAATAGTAATGGACGTATAGATGCGAAATGGATAATCGAAAGGTTCGTCCTTGTGATAAGCAAATTAACAGGCGATAAGAAATACAAGACGAGGGAGAGAGCCAGGGTTAGATACGAGGGACCAGCCTCCGAGTTCATAAGAGATCAAGTGTACTTTGCGTTGGATAGAGGTCTAAGTGTTCAGGAACTCTCAAAAACTATAGGCTCTGGGGGTTACCTGCTGGAAACTGTTCCTAATGTCCTATTCTTATTTGTGAGGTATCTTAACGATCCACAGAGAGGAATTATAGAGGCGGTTAATTTTACTAAAGATAACGATACGATAGCATCAATTGTTGCATCTGTGTTTGGGGCATTATACGGTAGGCGAGCCTTTAGGGAGGAATGGATAAGGCAGTTACCGGGTAAGCTTCTTAAACATGGTCAAGATGGTGAAGTCTTCCAGTTACTGAATTGTGTTGGGACATTCCTGACTTCATGAGTCTATCATCTGTAACTAGTTCTTTGAACGTCATAAAATAACTAAGGCTTCTGACCAATCTAAATGGAACGAAATGGATTTAATCTTTAACGGCTCATTGAGGTTGAGGGAATTGCTGGATTTTCTTAAAACGTTCTTGGGGTTAGGAAGGGAGACAAAATCCCGTGAAGTCCTTAGAAAACCATCAAGGAGAGAGTATAACTATATCTTGGAAATAAGACCGATCTTGGAGAAGTACAAACTAAAATCCTTAATGAGAGAATTAAGGTCTTACCCTGAGTTCCAGCTACACAGAGTACCGCACATCACATTAGTGTATAACTTCAAGCCGAGGGTTGAAGATTATAAGATAATTCGGGCTGTGGCTGACGTTAGCAAGAATTACGATGGTGATCAATTTCACTTCTTTTACGACGGGGTAGAGGTCAAGAAAGGAGGAAGGGGATACATTATCGCCCTGAGGATAATCCCATCTGAGGAACTCAAATCTTTCAGGGATGAGGTATACAAGGTCTTGAAGGCAGTGATAGTTCAGAGGCCAGATGTAGAGAAGTATAATGATAACCTCTGGTTTCACGCAGCCTTGTCCTTCCGCTCCCATAAGAACCCAGAAGACGTCCTGCCTAGGGAACTGTTAACTAAGCTCAACAATTTTTTCTTCAAGGGCACCGCAATGAGGATAACTTTACTGCACAAAGGTAAAATAAGGTACGAATATGACACCTTAACCAAAAAGATCTTGAGTAGATCTGAAGCCCTTTCCAAAGAGGAACTCAGGACAACGTATTTCGAATATAAGAAGAGGATGCTCAAACTCGGCTTGAGCAGGGTAGAACTGGACAATGTTTGGCTCACAGCCGATCACCACTTCGGACACGCGAACATCATCAAGTACTCGGCCCGCCCATTCACAAACGTTATGGAGATGAACGAGTTCCTAATAGAGAGATGGAACGAATTGGTTTCGCCCAACGATAAGGTTTTCGTATTAGGCGACTTCTCTTTCTCGAATCCTGAGAATTACCTGAGGAGACTTAAGGGGAAGAAGATACTGATCCAAGGTAATCACGACCCTCCGGGTATAGGACCGGAATCTTTAGAAATAAGTTACGAGAGAGGTAAGTTCGTTCTTTCCCATTATCCGTTGAACGTTGCTGAATGGAACGTTCACGGTCACGTCCATAACAACAAGCTTAAGGAGTATCCTTTCTTGAATAGACAAACTAAGAAAATAAACGTTGGAGTGGACTTGACTAAGTTCTATCCCGTCAACCTCAGATGGATAATTGAGTTGGTGGAGAGCGGTAACTCTTACCTTTTCATGCCTTGATCACCTCATTTTCAGTGAATTCAAAGAGGGGAATGTAAACCCTTTTACAGGCTATTAATTATTTTCAAATTTCTAAGTAGTAACTGAACAAGGACGATTAGGATACTTAACGGAGACGAGCACGTTTTTATAAATTTTCGCAGAAGTCGGGAATTTTTATCACCTTCTTTCCACTCCACGAACTCCATGAATTTTTCGCACAAATCAGAATCTTTGCCGTCTTCTTTCTACCCCACGCTGATCGTTCTATTAGAATGAGTATTTAAACCCGCGTTACTTAACATTCTTAGAATGCCTAGTTTCTACGTCACTTCTAAATTCTATATAAAAGAGATCAAAGGAAAGTATTATGTTTACTCCATGGAGAAGGATGAAGGCGGTAAGCAAAGGCATTATTACGTCGCACCTTTAGAAAGGATAATTGAGACATACGTTAACATCGGGAGTGGGGAGGAACCCCCACAGTGCCGCGGCCGGGATTTGAACCCGGGTCACAGGCTCGAAAGGCCTGCATACTGTCGGCGCGTAGAGCTTGACCGGGCTATACTACCGCGGCATTTATATACTACTCCCTAGATATTTATAAGATTTACGTAACTCCTTATAAGCATTCATCTTAAAAGTCATTCGAAAAGTGACCAACATAATCTACGTCCATACGTAATTTACTGCCAAATCTTCTAATTAATTTGATATGCAGTATCGAAGGTGTGTATATCCATAACAACTGGAATATGATCACATAGTAGCACTAAAATTTCGCCATAGAATTGTAAGAATAACTAAAAATATATTTGTAGTACGACTAGGTTATTAAAAAATTTTAAACAACTGAATGCGTAATATTCTTGATAAGCGAGACAACTGTTTTATAGGAAAACAGTAGTTCAATGACTAGTTTCAGAGAAATAGCTGTGTTTTTATCTAGATTGGATATTGTGATAGAGCAGTTATAAGCGGTAGAGTGTTTACCTTGCAAACAGTATGTTTAATGAGTGACCAAAACAAGATGTAAATTAATGTTCGTCATATACAAAGTCTAGGACTCTCACTATTAGCAACCGAAGCCCAATTTAATCTGACAAAGACTTCATTATAGCATAATACAATACGCTCAACACATTGCGGTACAATAAGGTTTTTATATTGAAGTACAATAAAGTATATTGAGGTAAAATGCCCAGACCCGGCTATAAATCAGTATATTTCCCAGATGAAGAGTTGTGGAAGAAGATAGTTGATGAGGCTGAGAAAAGGAAAGTAAGCGTTTATGAAGTGCTGAAGGACGCTTTTGAGTGTTATATGAAGGAAAAGGAAGGAAATAGAACGAGCTTGGAAGAAATAGTTAAGGAACTGCAAGAATTGAAGAGGAGGGTCGAGGAGTTGGAAAAGAAGGTTAAATAGGAAAACTCCCCAGTTTACTGAGAAAAATTCAGCTTATCAACTTCTCAATCATTTTTCTAACTCTGTCCTTAACTTGAGAAATTTCAGCAACTATCCCGTCATCTTGGAGTTCAAAAGTAGCGAAGCTAAGCACTTCATCTAGCTGAAAGTATACCCTCAGCAGTTATACTAACTCTTCTAAATTCCTTTGAGTTTGTAGTACCTCACTCATAGTCCTTCACCTCTAAATAATGTAAGTACTGGACTAGAGAATTCCTAGCTCCTCCAGCTTATTTAAAATTTCCGAATTATAGCCCTCCATAATCTTCATATCCTCGTTGATGTGGTATAAAGCCTCCAAAAGCTCCAATAACTTATCACCCTGGACTTGCGTGGCTCATCCCCACGAAGCAATATCTTCTTCTATTTGCATCATTTCCCGACTTACTTTCTCTATCTCATTCCTTAGTTCAGTACTAGCTAACTGCTTTAGTGTTTCGATATGACAGCTTTCCTCTGAAAGTAAACCCTTTCACAATCACAGGAAGCCTTAGTGATTTTTAGGCTGACTGGGTCTAGCGCTAGCATTGTATAATGTACTAGGTTAGCCTTGGACTTTCATCGTATATACGCTGAAACGATTATGCCCTCAGATAATACGTAAAAACATCTAACCTTTAATCGGATTTTTGGGATTTATGTGGAAATTATGTTTGCTCTATATGATATTTCATATCACAAGACCTATAATATAGCATATGTACGTGGTATATATGGCACGAATATATTATAAGTAGTTCAACAGTATAGTTAATAGGGGATTCAAAATGGTGATAGCACATAAGTTAACTGACGAGCAGAAAAAGATCCTAGAGAGAATGCAAAGTAGAACTGACTATATCATCAAAGCTCACAAGGAATATTTAGATGCATTAGCAGAATTTGATAGAACTGGAGTATTGAAAATTCATGGAAAAGTCCTTTATGTGAGAAAATATAATAATCAAGAAAATGAGGATAAACGGTTTAATCTTCAGTAATTTTCCGTATAATTTTCCTTATTTTATTTATCGCATACTCATCTTCTTCTGGTGGGTTATCGGCAACTTCGACTAAGGTCTTAATTAACTCTTCTTCTAAATCTTGTGGGATTTCCTTGTTAAACAATTCGTATAAGATATTTAATAACAATACGAAAGCAGTTCTCTTATTGCCGTCAACGAAAGGGTGAGAAGTTATTAAATGATATGTTAATACTGCTAAACTCCTACTAATATCGTTATAATTATTTAAGTCTTCTATTGCGGAATAAATCGCGATACCTATAACGTCTAAGTTAATTATTCCCTGCTCGGTATTAGGATCACTTCTGATTATACTGTAGTGGATTTTTATTATAGTAGGCTCTATATCACCTTTTCTACTTCTCCACTCTTCAAACTCGTTCAGTAGTCCTGCTAAGATCTGCATTAACTTTCTTTCCATGAAAAATAGACCTTAACTACTGTCTTCTATTAAACTATTTAATTCTTTAAGCTTTTCAACTACCCTTTTACCCTTTTCTGTTAATTTAATATACCACCTTTTAGGAAAGCCTCTAGTTTCCTCGATCTCTTCTACTAATCTCCACTCCTTTAAGATTTTAATAGGATTATTTACCGGAGCTGTTGAACTTTTTGTAAGTTCTATCAACTTCCTTGGTGTTACTTTATCATTTCCATATAGGGCTAATAACACCCTCTGTTGCATTTCCGTTAGTACTCCATTTTTAATCCTAATCTTATCAGAAGTGATGCCGTTACTGCTATGAAAATTAAATACCTTACCCTATCCTCCATATATGACTTCATTAGTTCTCTAACAGCTTCCACAAAACGCGTTACTAAACAGGTTAATGAGATTAAGAAATTAGCACGTGAGTATGCTGATAAGATTAGTCTAAAGTATGCTAAGCAAATTTAAGGAATTGTTTTAAAACTCCAATGAACTCTACACATCTTATATTAAGTACTGTTAATATTCCTAGTTATGGTTCAGCATATTACAAATAACGATTTTTACCTATACTTCCTGAGACTTTGAGCTAGTAAGAAAACCTTAGATGAGACTCATTGAATTTTCTAACTGTTGTATTTTCACAAAATTCAGTTTTTTGCATAACTAAGGGATTGTTATCGTGATTCTTTCAATCTCACGCATGATATGATAATTATCATTCCTTAAATAGCCCTACGTGATAAATATAAATAGGCTGAAGGTACGGGTAATAAAGTTTTCACATTTGGTGATATTAGGATTCGTGAGGTTAAGGGGAAGTATTATGTTTACTTAATAGAGAACGGTGATGGCGGTCAGAGAAGAGACCATTACATAGGTTCTTTAGAACAAATCGTAAAGGAATATTACGATATGAAGTGCCGCGGCCGGGATTTGAACCCGGGCCACAGGCTTGAGAGGCTAGATAACGTTTCAGAGGAACGTTGAAAAGAAACGTTTTCTGTTGCACGTTGAAGTAGAAGTAGAATTATGTTATGAAAGAAAAGTAGAATAAAACAGTAGTAGAATATGTAAAACGTTCCAAACTATCGAATCCCACAGTATATGTTAAGCTTAATTTCCTCTTAGATCACTTTTTCCAGTGTTTTGATTAATTCATTTGCTAATTGTTCAATATCATTTTCATCTATTTTATCTTTATTTTTAATATTTATTATTTTCTGTAATATATTTAGTTGTAGTAATATTGGAAAAATATTGTTTATAAAGTCTATGAAACCAAGAATATCATTAAGTATACTATCCATAGAATAGTTTCTCTGAATAACTCTATAATGAATATCAAGCAGAAATTGGTCAGCTTTCTTAAAGTTATTTAGAATCTCTTTTATTACCTCATATAAATTACCGTAAATACTAGAATAATTATTAGACCAATTGCGAATTATATCTTGTGGAATTTCAATGTTTCCGTTATTTATATGCGGATATCTTGAATTCTCTTCAAACTGAGCAAGATAAGACGCTACATTATATAGTTTAAATGGTAATATTAAAACGGTAAGTATAGAAGGTAAAACTTCGTCTAAAATAATATCTACTAAATTAATACTATTTCTGGATGAACTCTGTAAGGGTATACTTGATAGTTGTTTTTTAATTTCTCCCACGAATTTTTGAAAGAACGAAATAACATTATTAATACTCTCAATGATTCCCTTTATATCTTTTAATTCTTTCTCGATATTCTGTTGGTTACCTTGAGGTGATAATAAATTATTTATAAGCAAGTATATTACAGAATCAATATTATTTGTTATATTAGTATACTGTAGTTGAGAAAATATACCCTTTAAAATAACTTTATCATATTCAAGTTCCTTTTTTAACTCATCTATTTCGCCCTTTAATCCTTTCTTTAAGCCATGAGAGTATTCCTTTTTCAGTAAATCTTCCAGGCCTTTAATATCCAGTTTTCTCTCTTTTAACCTTAAATTTAACAGTGTAAGATAGGGTATCAAGTTAGTAACTCTACTATTACTTGAAGCTATCAGGCCCTCTGTAATAAATTCAGGAAATTCTATAAAGAGGTACTGATACATGCTCCTAAACGCTTTAAATATCTTCTCAGTTGATTGCTGAAGATAAAACACTGACTGAGCTTGATAATTACAATCCCAAAGAAGTTTACTTGCATCTAAATCAGATTCTGCAGTTTCTAAAAGCGCTTTAGCGTATTCTAAAAATTTATTATTTGGCTGGCTCATACTATCTCCTCCTTATACTTAAGACAATACATTCTCTCTTTCCCTGCCCTACTTTTATGCCATTTCCTTTCTATTATTCCTCTTTTGGCTAACCTTGTTAGATATACTAGCAGCTCCTTCTTATCAACACCAGTTTTCTCATGTAAATATTCCAAACTGCAGCAGCTCCCTGGGGCCTTAGCCATTACCATAAGTATGAGCTGTGTAATGGTAAACCTTGACTTATGTTTCTCTATCTTACTTTCCATAAAATTGTATCGAGAAATTTCCCTTAATAAACCTTAACTAGGGTTAACAAAGTGTTACCTCCTTAGAAGGGGGCTGAAAATGAGTTGTTTGACTGGGAATAGTAGGGTTAACAAAGTGTAGTATTTAGGGCCATTAATGTAAGAGCTTGCTGCTGCAAGCAAAAAATTTGAGATCCGTGCAGGATTAACTACTTTGAATTTTTTCTCAGTAAACTAGGGAGTTAATTGAATTTTTCTAACGGGAATAGAAACCTGGGATCCCATGAGTAGCGCTTATACTGCTTACTTAACAATTTTTCAAAATTCAATGGAAATAATAGTAGTAATAATGGTAGTTATGTAGTTGTATTGCTGCAAACAGCATTAGAATCCCCATGAGAACAGCTACACCGTTTACTGCAGGGTTGTCGTAAGAGAAGTGGGCTAGTGCGAATCTTTTCCACTTCCCGTTCCTCTTTACGTATATTCCTCTTTCAGTAAACACGTCCAATAACATGTGTGATGGTCCGTTCAACAAACTAACTAGAGTTAAAAACACCAGTTCTTTGCTCGGATACGCATAATAGTAAAGTAGTGTTAGTACTAATGCCGGAATAAAACCCCAAACCGCACTCCTCGGCAGAGTGTGAGTGAGGGGAGTCCTCCTGACTATTTCCCTCCCGTAAACACTCCTTATTTCATGACCAAACCTATCTATTAACGTATTACCTAATATAGCGACTACTCCTGAAAAAAAGAGTGAAGTATAAAAGTGATGAGTCAAGAGAGTGCCAAAAAAAGTAAGTAAACCCGTAGAGAAAACGTAATGTGTCTGGAGTTTCATTTAAACACCTTAATTAATTCGTTATATCTAGTTCTTCTAAATCTAAAAGGAGCTGTGCTATAACTCTCACAATTTCTTCAGTAAAATATCTATTATTTTGCTTCTTTACGATATTAGCTATTCTTAAAAGCTCTAGAACGTGATATACAGCTTCTTCTTTTATCCCCGTTTTTTCTGCTATTTCTTCTATGGTGTTACCGCTTGTATTTGCTAAAATTACTAGAATTATATTGTCGATTCCTCTTAGATGATCATATATAAAGTCAGTAATATTGCGCCACCTGCTGCTAAAATCAGACTAATATTTCTGAAGAATTTGCTCAGATTAGGTTGTGCATTTAGCTCCAATAATATAAGATACACAGCACTGTAGAAGAAGAATATAATTGAAGGGACTAATAGAAGAATTTTTATTGCTAATACTGGCGAAATCATTTCCTCCTTCTCCCTCCTCTTCTTTGTTGTATAGTATAGTAGTCTCTTATTCTCGCTAACGCTTCCCTATAATCTTTTACGCCCTTTAACATCTCCGCAAGCGTATTATTCCCTATATATCTTAACCAAGCTACTATGTGCCCTTGTTCTAAGTGCCAGTTTACACATGCCGGGTCTGTAGCACCTATCCTCATTATTTCTTTCTCGAGTTCTTTTTCGTTGTGGGCTACTCCGACTACTCTATCATATGACCTGAAGTAGAAAGGCTCCACTTCGTTCACCCCACCTATGGGGTTTTTTAAAAACCCTTTAGGTAGGAGAGGAAAATGTACCGTCCCAGAAAACACGAAACATTAATACAAAATGGAGGGGAGAAAAAATGAGTAACGTTTTCGGTATGGATATTAGAAGATTCTCAGTCCTAGTTGTAGCAATAGTAATAATACTAAGCTTGCTAACGAGTTTCGTAAACCTGAAAGTCCCGCAAAATAGTACAGTACAATTAGGGAGTGGGGGAGGACAGAATTATAATTATAATTTTAACAGCGAAACGAACACGTACACGGTAACACTTACCCCATCCCTTCAATCAATGAATTATATCAATGCTTCGGATGTCTTTAAGGAGCCTGATGGAAATACCTTATTCGAGTTAAATAACCACTCAACTACCTTGTTTAATGCTTTCAAACACTTAATTCAGCTCAATGTTACAAACATAACACCTTCAGCGTACTCTAAATTGCTTGCAATATTAGCTACGTTGTGCCCGCAGTATTACTATTCATATACATACTCTGATCTAGATTTAATACCGCCAAGTTTGAATGACACGTACAATATGACAAACTACCAAATTAAAGTAAATTACCCATACATTTTCAATTGGCCAGTTAGTTACAAGGCAGAAAAAGAAGCTATTTTCCCGAAAGGAGTTTCTATATTTTATAACAGCACTAATAATAGCTATGTATACCATGTATTTCTATACGATAATTTCACTCGTCAGAATATTGTACTAAATTACTCCGTGCCTTTTAACACAACTCTGGAAAGCACCAGCCTTACATTCTATTACAAAAATCAGATAAGGACATTTGCAACTATAACTATTCAATATAGTCCGTTATTGAATGTTACTAACAAAACAGAGCTGATAAAGTTCTACACAACTATTTACAAGACAAATATATCGGACCATGAACTTGTCTATAAGGCATGGACACTACGTAACACCACATCTATAGCGGTATATGGTACGATATTCCCAGTAACGACGTATCCATCATGGTTTTCTTATCCACCATCGATGCTTGTGTATAATATTTTCCAGTTTGACGTTGTAAATTCTACTAATTATACTAGAGTTCTTATGGTTTATATTCCAGTAAATGTAACAATTGATATGCACATAACTAATCAGACAATAAAACAAGGAAAACAGACTATAATATATCAAGTGATAACTCTAGAATATAAGGTAACATACTTCAACAATATTACATTCCACAAAATATTAAAACAGTATAATGTAACATTAAACGCACGTGATTTATACGGCACGAACAGTTATTCTTCCAGCAGCTCTAATTATACTGCTAAATATTACGTTGATGTTATCAAAGATGTAAATACTAAGAAGAACTATACTTATTATTACTTCTCAAAATATAATAACTATGTCGAACCGTACAAACTACTTTTTGAAAAAAACTATACGGAACTAACCACGCCATACAGTAATGTGACTTTCTATTATGTTTACAAAAACGTGACAGTGTTTTATCATAACTACTACGATTTCGTTATTTACTATGCATATGTTTTTAACGGGACAAGTCCCCAGGTTTGTCCTCAGTTTTCAATGCCGTTTAACTATGGTGCTTTTAATAAAAGTAAAATGTATGATGGAGAGTATTACTTTATAAACGGTTCATGGCTTATCCCTAAAGAAAACATAACGTTTAATTTCACTGCGTATACATACGATTACTTAGGTATTTTCTATAGACACTACACGGGTGCGATCGTAAATTTGACTGCAGCGAGGAACTTGACACAGCTTAATAGTACAGCGTTCTGCTTGAACGTTTCATTCAAACTACATTACAAGACGTTCCCTCCGCCTTCGTGGATATTCCAGCCTTTAACACCAGAACCCGTCCAAGCAATCCAGAGTTGGTATTATCTTCTAGAAAACTTAACGATAGCCCACTTCCTGATGAAAGTAGTAACGACTGGACAAACAATGTCTGTTAAACCGCTTTATTTGTTCAAGTTGAATATAACACATGTGAATAACATCAAGTTAATGCAGGTATTTAACGTGTCTAAAGAGGGGTATTATATGTTCTTCAATGTGTATTTCTTCAACAATTTAACACTTGCCTTCAACTATACAACATTCAAAATATTCTTACTTAACTTCACTAGCTATAACATAAGTGTAGATGGTGAAACAGTAGAAGTTCAGATGTACAACTTATCTAATTTGACCCATGTTTTTAACAGTCAATTCAATGATTACACGTCTGGTAAGTATACTGTTTGGAGTAACGGTTACATATCACTGAAATTCACGGACAATAGCACATTTTACAAGTTCCCGCAGACAGTCCTTGACTATTATAAGTTTGAGTACTTCGCATTAGTAAGCGAGTTTTCAGGACAAAACCTGATTGAATTTGTAGAATTGTCGAGTTATAACTTAACGTGGAATATTCTTGACGTACAACGTTATAATTTCACATTGCAAAAGTATATTCCATATTATGAACTAGGTATCGTCAACATATCTTCAGCACCGTTGCCCTTCCTGAATTCGACGTCATATTTCAACGTCTCTGGGGACTACGTAGTATATGTGATAGACCCAGCATATTCAGTATCTTTTGGTAATTGTTTCACATTCAACAATGTTAACATATACATCTACAATGGGCAAGCATTTCCAAAACTCCAAGAAGAAATATCGCTTTACCAGGGCTATTTTATACCAGAAATTGTTTGGGCAACATTAGCACCCTATCAGACGTATAACACTAAGATAATTTCCGTGTATCAGCCCCCGTCAAGTTAAACCTTTTTATTTTTCGTTAAACTCCCCAGTTTACCGGTAATACTTCTTTTTCGCTAGAAATCCTTACAAGATTTTAAAAAGAAGAAACACTGATGCCCGAAGAGTGTACTATTATTAAAAATTCAGAAGGATATCTAGTGGACTCGTGTACAGGAGAAGTAGTAGAGTTTGAGAATTATGCATATCAAGATTATTCAAATTTGGAATATTACGAAAGAGTAAGCTCTTCAAAGAAGAAAGAGACTAAGAAAGAGATAAGAGACATGAAGAAGATTGTGCTAAATTATCTGCTTTCAGTCATGTCTGATGAGGAGAAAGAGATGTTCTATAAAATTTTACAAAAGATTGATGAGAAGAAGTTAGATGCTGCTTACTACCTTGCTATTTATGAATATATTCTCTCAAAAGAGAATAAGACTGTAGACCGAAATTATTTGAAATTCTTAAAAATGAAAGGACTAGGTAGATACGCAATTAGACAGAAAAAGAAGCTGCTCAGAAAGATTCTGAAAGAAGACCCAGTTATAGATTACATATACAATGAATATAATGGAGATAAGGATGAGGCTTTGAGGGTTTATGAGTTACTGAAGAAACACAGCATTTTATACGGAAAAGTTGAGACGAGAAAGAAGATATTACTAAAATACTTATCGGATCAAAAATTGAGAGAAAGATTATTTGAAGAAGAGAGAATGAAAGAGATCGAAAGAACTTTACTTTTATTAAACATCAGGGATTTTGAGAGCTTTAGTTTCATCTAACTTTTCTTCTAGTATCGACTCTATGATCTTTTCGTTAAGTTTATGTACAATATATGCCTCGTTTTTCGTTAAGTACCTGATATAATATACATCTCTAACTGCAGCTATTTGCACAAAACCTACCCCATTTTTTACTAGAATTATCACGCCATTAGGTAAAGAATTTACTTTGATATTATACTTCTTCGCAACTTTTTCAACGAGTTGAACTAAGCTCATTCACTCAGTCCTCCACTTCGCTTTTTCCTCATCAGTGAGCTGAATCTGAATGTGTGTAGTAATTGCGCCAGTCCTTAGAATCCCCCTTCCACGTGAAGATTTTAGGATATAATCAATCTCTTCTTCTGACAAATGCGCTAAATTAACTAGGTCGTCTTTTGCCTCCTTCTCTTGTTTTAATATAAGCTTGTTATCAGCCAATTGCCAAGCCTCCTTAGAATAATTATTCATATTATAATGTTGAATAAGCTGGGTCATCGTGATCATACTGGTTCTCAATGCCCTGGCAGTCCTGTAAATCATAGCTATAATTTGAGCTACCGAAGAGTATTCAAACAGAAAGTGAGCTTCGTCGACTACTAGAACCTTTGGAACATCTCTGGGTAGTTTATTTATTAGGGCCCAACCATACATCATCAACATCGTTGCTGCTAGTCTCTTCTTCCTAGGATCTTCGGTATCCAAACCCAAGATCATAAACCTCTTCTCATTAAGTTCTATCGACTTTCCAGTGAAAACGTGTTTGTCAGCACCAGTGGTTAAATTAAGCAGGAAGTTTTCGAGTTTGCGATACTCCGTAGCGAACTTCTTAGACGCCATGTCCTCCAAATTATCCATTAGTTCCTTTAGGGAGCTTGACATCTCAAGTTGACTTACTAATATACCCCTTAATTCTGACGGTATACCATATTGTTCTACTAGGAAGTCGGCTATATGCCCGGAGCTAATAGTCCCATCTCTGACAAGCTTCACTGGATCCAGGCCCAGGTAGTCTTGATCATGGAAGGCCACGTTCAGGTCGGCCTCCCCTTTGAAAAATCTGTTGTAATTGCTCACTGGATCAACTATTAGGACGTAAATATCCTCATAGACTTTCCTTAGTCTGTCTATCATTGCAGCAACGCTAGTAGTCTTTCCTGACCCCGTAGTCCCTACCACTGTCCAATGAGGGTTCTGACGACCATTGACTGCTAAATACGGGTTAATTACTATTGGCGCTCCCTTATCGTCAATCCCTAAGAAAATCCCATTATCTTCTACTAGACTAAAACCTACTAATGGATAGAACTTTGATAATGAGACATTGCTACTTACTCTATATCCTATAGATCCTTGGAACTCATAGAGTTCTTTTTGAGCACAACATGGCACATCCAATAATATCCCATTTTCTTGAGAAACTTGAATTAATTCTCTAGAGAGACTCTCTAGCTCAGCTGTAGTCTTTGCATGAATTATGAAGATGAATCTGAACTTGAGGGGATCTGCAGCTTCCTCGTCTAAATCTTTCTTTAACTGAGCCCCTCTTACCAACATCTCTTCTACTTGAACTGAGGAAGAGGCATACCTGGCCATCTTTTGCTTTTTGACCTCAAGACTATTGAGATAATTTCTTACAGAAAGTGGTGAAATTTTCTGGAACTGTACTATAAGCTCAAACAACTCTGGCCTAATGGATTTGAAGTCTATTCGTCCTAATGATCCCTCTAGAATTTTGGTACTATATGCATATGAAACTAATACCCTGGCATAACCTTGATCTGTCTGTAAGTACTTAGCAAACTCCTTAGTAACTTTAGGCCTCTGCGGAGGTTCAGCTGTCTCTAAGTCTAGTTCCTTTTCCGTTACAAAAATGAAAGAAGACGTAATAATAGGGAACTTAGTCCCCTCAAACTCGTAGGTATCTGGCTTACGACTGATGTAAATATAGCCCTTTTCAGCTTGACTTAAAAGAGCACTTAATTCCTTCATTTTCATGTCGCGGTCCTCTGGAGATAATAAGAAGAAGGGGATCCCTTCTAAGCGATAGTACTTAGTTTTGTCCTTTTTTACTGTCTGTTGATTCGGTTTTTTGAAGATGTTGAGGAAACTCATGCTCTCAGAAGACGCGATTTTAAAAAGGATATCTTGAATTTTTCTTCAGTAAACTGGGGAGTTTATTCAACTGTGCTTTTTAAAAAGAGCTTGATTAGGAGGGAGAATGAGGAAAGCATTAACTATATTCATTATTATATTATTGCTACCTAGTCTGATAGGAGGAGCAGGAAATATTATAGCAATGGCTCAGAGCGGTGGAGGAGGTTCAAATAGCTTAGGACAATTCATAACAACGCTGCAGACACTGATACCGGCAGCGTTAATTTTGCTTGCGATATTAGCAAATCGTTATGATCAACGTTATGCTCTAGTATTATTTGCTGCTTCTATGGCATCAGCGATATTTCTAGCAGCCGCAACTGGAGGGAAGATAGGAGGAAACGTACAAATTACATTAGTGCAACTGCAAGTGACTGTTAGCGGACCTACCTCCGCATATACTGGTCAGCCAGAATATTATTCAGTATCTTATAGTCCTTCCGTCCCTAACCCCACAGTAGTCTGGCAAATTTATGCAAATGGAACTCTAGTATCCAACTTCACTGGATCAACGGAAATGAGTTACGTATTTAAGAGCCCAGGTAAATATCTCGTTGTAGCAATAGTAGAGGATCCACAGAACTACGCATATGGAAGTAATGGTCTCCTAGTCTCTGTAACCAATCCACCAAGTCCTTTAGGTTGGATACAAGGTGCTATAGAAGGAACTCTGAATAGCTTCTTTGGGGCTATAGCAAACGGGATAGAAGGTCTGGTCACAACTTTCTTACAATTTATAGGTTATCCATTAGAACAGATGGTAGAATCGCCTATACCTGGATCTTTTGACAAACAATTATTCAATGAAGTATATGATTACTCTGTAGGTCTTGCGATGTTGTTTATTGCTTTCTCTATTGCTTATAATGCGTTCCAGGGGTTCTATTCAGATATTATTGACCTTGCTGGCGACGTAATGTATAAGTTATCAGTCTGGGCTTTATTTGCGGTAGGTGGGATCACAATATACACTTATGCTGCTTCATTTATCAATAGTCTAATTTATGCTACTGTAGGTCCAGAACTAGGTATAGCTTCTGCTGGTTTAGCTGCAGGAACAGGGCTCTATTTAGCAATTGGTGGGGGGTTAGCTGCTATACCCTTCTTTGCTAACGATTTTGATTATTTAATATCCGCAATTTTGTATCTTATGCTGTTTACTACAGCTATAGCAACTGTTAGAAACAGTGTCATGCTGGCAATAGTAGCTCTGATACCATTTCAGGCCACGCTCTGGTTATTTGAGTGGACAAGAAAAATAGCTCTAATTATGGCTAACTTATTGATAGGAATGATGGTAGCTGGTTTAGTTGCAGCTTTTACCATAGCACTATTAGTTCATACAGTATTCGGATTTCTTTTGTTATTTCTACTGCCATTAGCATTAGATATAGAATTCATTTCAACGCTAGCGTTATTCGTATTTACACTACAGCCTGGAGACGTTTTAGTAAGCAAAGTCCATTCCGCATTAAAACAAAAATTAAGAGAATAAGGAAAAACTATTTTTTATTTAGGTAAATTTTCTTAAAAGCTTCTGCCCTATTTATTGGGTCTATCACATATTTTATAGTAACTGTAGCTCCGTCTTTCTTCTTGATTATCCAATCGCCTATGAAATTTGTTTCTCCTGACAATCCAAAAGCACTATAATTAGATGTTTGACTAACGTTTAGCGGAATGATGTCATCTATTTCTTCCCATCTTATTATTTTTCCTTTTCTCATACCTGGAGACAGAAGCCCAGGTCTTTTTTCTAAAGTGAATATTCCTTCATCGTCCCAGTACCAATCCTCTACAACGAGTGCCTTTGGGATGTTTACCATAAATTTGCCTTTTACTGGAGGTCTTCCAGTTAATCTATGTTCAGTAGTGTTTATAACATCACTAACGTTCTTTTTCATTTTGTCAAATATTCCCATGTATTTCTTTTCTCCTTCTATAGCTAAATACTTTTCTGTTTTAACTTTAAACTCCACGGGAGTTAGTCCTAAAATTACCGTGAACTCTAGGTGAGTTCAAAGGAAGAGTTTAAGGCAAAATGAGATCTAGCTCTAGGATAGCTAGAAGAAAGTTTTTTGTACTACTCTGTTGTACTAGTTAGGAAGAAATCTGCTATACTAGTTAGGAAGAAAGTTTTTTGTACTACTCTGTTGTACTATAGCATAACAGAGTGATAACTATGTCAGCTGATCTTTCTCTCCCTTTAGAGGAATATTACAAGGGTCCAAACGAAATGAAGAATAGGAATTTTCCTGTACATCTCTTAGAGAAGATGCGGAATTATTTAGTCAAGCAATATGAGGAGAATTTGTTCGAGATATATGAGGGTACGCTAATGTTAATCCTAAATCCTGAAGATAAAGACAAGTTAAAAATACTGTTAAAAGAAGTTGAAAAAATAAAGGAGGATTTTGAATTATATAACTCTATACTTGAAAATAATACAACCATAGGAGAATACGTTAATATGGTAATGAGAGAGTTTCAAAAACTTATTGACGGGTTGAAGAAAAATGAAGAGGAGTTCTACAAAGAGGTATTAAATTCTGATAACCCTAATTTCCTAATAACCACTTATTATTCGTTGTATTTACGCTTCGTAACAAAAGTATACTTAAAACTACATAAGATTAACATAACCAATCCTAACATAAAAACAAAAGATTCTAAGATTAAAGATATATTCAACATCGCTAATTTCCTAATAGGATTTTTCGGGATGCCTATACTGATATATATAAAGAAAAAAGAAGTATTCCCTTATATATCTGAGCTAAGCGGAGCATTATTACACGCACTAGTTGCCGATAGGACACCTATACCCTCAAAGGACTCCTTAGGATATTACCTATTTTTCAAGATCCACGCTGATAACTCATGAGTGAAAAGGAAACTTTTTTCTTAGATACCAATATTATTATAAAATGGTTATATAGAGAAATTCTTAATGAAAATCCAGCTGTTGAATATTTTATTAACTCGTTAAGTAAAGGACAATGCGTTATACTTCATATCAATTTAATTGAATTTGAGACAATAATTTACGACGCTTATAATATAACCTCCCATGTGATTTATGAGAAAATACTATCTAAACAGGATTGGGATAAACTAGGGGTAGAAGATAAACTACGAGTTCTTGAAGATATTAGAAAGAATTTTGAACAAATCTATGAACAGATACGAACTAAGTACTATAACGGACAGATCTCACCGGGAGGAATAAGGCAAATACTTGCAAAGAAGTTCTTCATAATGTTAAAAGATAAGTTGCTCAACTCTAATCTTGAAGCTCTTAGGAACCATATAACTTTAAATGAGAGAACACAGGATCTAATTGACTATTTAGATAGTGTGGAATATTTAATCAAGCAAAAATGCACTGTAACTGACGATACTAAAATACTTCTTAGTGATAATATCATAAGAGAAATTCAGCTAATTTATGAAGGTATTAGTGCATATATACGCAACTTAAAGTCTAAAGGATATAACAAGACGCCAGGTAGAAATGACCAACTAGTATTTGTATACCTCTTTTTGTTATTACGTGGCAGGATTTATGATAAGATCGTTTTCATTACAGATGATAATGATTTTGAAAGAATGTATAACACAGTGTTAAATCATTTGGAGGATATTATAAATGGAAATGCAAATCCTCGAGGAGACTTTAAAGAATATGCTATTGAAGCTAACGATATCTTAAGAAAATTAGTAATCAAAGGTATCAATGACTTAATCACTTAACAAAAGAGTTAATTAAAACTTTTATCTCTCCTTTAGTTTCCCTCGGTTTCTCCTTTAACTCTTCCTTTAAACTCCTCTAGAGTTCACGGTAATTTTACGTTAAACTCCCGTAGAGTTAAAATTTATAGCCTGTGAAATTAATTTATTCATAATGCCATATATAATTAGAGTCAAAGACCCAGAGCAGATTAGCCAATTAGCCAAGAAGTATAGGAAATTCCAGATGGAGTTAACGATATACCTTAACGACCCGCAAGCCGTTGGAGGGCTGAAAAGTCGAAGGAGGGTAGATATTATCAAAATAGACTAAAAAAGGAAAAAAATTTTACTGGTAAACTCCCCAGTTTACTTCCTTATTTTAGCTATCATTAAGCCGACCGAAACACCAACTGCGACTGCAAATATCAAATCTTGAATCAGCGTCGCCGGATAACTGAACTTTAGATCAAGCGTCTCTACGAATGCTGGAGCGTTAATTAGAGCTAATAACGCCGATGCAGTAATTACTATTTCCTCCTTGAACTTCTTTATGTCAAATGTTGCGAGAGTTTTTACTTTCTTCTTACTCTCTTTCTTCTTTTTCTCTTCTTTACTCTTCTCTTTCTTCTCTTTAGGTGCTAAGAAGTCATTGAGATAGAACTTCATGAAGTGGTACACATACTGAAATTCGTCCATGCTTTTCTCTTCGTAGAAAATAAAGAATAGTATTGGGGCTATAAAGGCCATTGCCAGCATAATGTTCTTGAAAGTGAAAGAAATTGCTAGCATTAGTAACGGAAATATCACTATTAGTTCTTTCATATTCACGTTCTTGAAACCCAGGGGAAACGATTTCTCATCTATTCCGCTTGTCGTATATAACCAACCTACCGTTTCTTCTCTTAACCTTGCCATAAGATAGGGGTTTTTAAAAAGAGTATGAAGTGAGCAGCATGAAAGTCCTGCAAAAGATAAAGCAAGGAGTTAAGGTAGTAGGAGAGAAGGTAATAAATGTAGTGAAGATGCCGATTTTGAAATACAGAAAGGGCAATCATGAGGCTGCAGTGGGTGGTTTCATAGCTGGGTTAGCGCTTTTGGGAGGAGCTATAGCTTCCACATTTGACAGCAGCTTTAGCAGCTTACTGGGGAACGATGCTAGCTACATAACGGACTTTCTGGCGCTAATTGGTTTTGTCTCGCTGGTAGGAGGCATAGTCGAGTATAGGAGACTAAGAAAGCAAGTCTTCAAGAAACAATTTAATTAAGCTATTCTTTTTTTGGTAATATTCTTCTTTTTCTCTTACCCAGTCAGGCGGGTGTGAATCAAATATCCACGCTTTTATTCTATCTAGCTTTCTCTTTGGTCTTTCTGCGCCGCTTTCGTATTTTACATTATATTTAATATATGCATAAAGGTCTGCGTCTCTTTCCATCTTCCAGAGTAAGAACTTTCCTAACAAAACGGCTGGGATTGCCAACAAAGTACTAACTGGTAACAAAGCAGCTATTGCTACCAGGAAAACGTAAATATAGTTGAATTGCTTAGTATGTCCTTCTTCATGCCTTAAGACCTCCTCACTTATCTTGTTAGAGAGAAAAACTATAGTGTTTCTAAAGAATATACTGTTAAGCGTTATCGCGTTCTCTTCATTAATATCCAAAACCCTCACGTTTACTTTCCCTTCCCTCCTAACTCCCTTACTTTTGTAATAAAGATAAGCGTGGAATGATTCGTAGAATACTATTACTATCGCTATATTGAATAAAGAGAGCTCCCAATCCATCATCTCAAATGCTTTTTAAAAACGCTTTAGTTGAGGCAAAAATGAGGGCAAAAACTCTACTTCCACTATTATTCATTATAGTATTAGGTATAACTGCAGCTGCGTCAACAACTACAAACAATAGTATAATCAATTCAACGCAACTACAAAGCTATGCTCAAAAAATCCCAGCTCCACCTTCTAATTTCTTCCAAGAGATATTGAATTTTATAGCACAAGCTTACAACTGGCTAGTAGGGCTCATCCAAAACATTTTACAAGCGACATTGCTAAAGCAAGACCCTTCATTAGCGACCACATACGCTAACATCATAGCCTGGCTAGTCCCGTTGACTGCAATTTACATTATTTTGACACTTGTCGAGGTCGCTAGAAAATATTTAGGCTACATCATCGCTGCGGGCTGGATATTCTTAATAGTAGTACTCCTTCTAGCTCACTAAAGTTGTTTTCAATTTTTTCCTTAGTAAACTGGGGAGTTTATTGAATTTTTCTAACGAGAGTAGAAAGCAAGGGATCCCAGTATAAGCGCTTATACTGCTTACTTAACAATTTTTCAAAATTCTAAGAGACAAAGTGAAAGTTTATAAAACTTTCTCTACATATAGAAATTTAGGGCAATGATGAGAGGTGATATGCTGAGGAGATGAGGAACGACTGCCAAAGCTGAGCCCGTGTTTTTAAAATAATATATGCTAGGATGGAGCTCTACAGAGTTAGGTTAAAAAGCGGGGTAGACTATCAAAAGCTCAAAACTACAGAATTGTTTGGTAACGTCTTCGAGTTGATTTTCATTAAGAAGAGTAAGAACGAGATGGAATTTTACGTGAGGACTGCATCGAAGGAGGAAATACTAAGACAGTACTTCGTCCTTTCGAAAGCAGATGAGCCTCCTTCGACCCGCCTTGTTGGGGTGTTGAAGCTGAAGAACGAGAAAGATTTCTACGCAAACTTAGAGTACTCTAATTTATTGAACTTGGTGACCTCGTTAGAGGAGGGAGAGCAAATTAGGATATGGGTAGTTTTGGAGCCTAGGTTAAACGACCTCTTCATAAAGAAAGCGGATAAATTAAAACTTCAAGCTCAAAAAGCAATGTTAGGAAAGAGGAAGAAAGAACTTCTAGCTAGTATTTTAGAATCTTACGCAAAAGATAACTTATACCTTCTTGACATAAAGGTCTTCAGCAGTCAAAAGAGCAGGCTAAAGTTACTCTTCGAATATACGAGGCAATTGATCCACACGCAAAGTAAGAAACTAAGAATGGAGATAAAGAAGGCTAAGAAGTTCAAGGACAAGCAGCCGAAAATAGGAGCATGGGAGGCTATAGCCAAGTATAAAGTGAGGCTATGGATAGACGAAGATAAACTTAACGAGAACTTACCTTTGCCCTCTCCAACTCAGGTACAAATTCAGATGAGTATCGGAGTTGTATTACCTTATTTTAAATTAGACAGAAAGCCTGAGATATGTATAGGTAAAGATTTAATTTATAATGAGGAGGTCTGCTTAGAGCCTATAGACTTTATAGGTCACGCATTCTTCTTCGGTGCCTCAAGGTCCGGAAAGAGTAATACCTTAGAAGTAGTAGCTAAACAGTTAAAGAATTATGGAGTAGTGATATTTATTGACCCCAATTCGCAATCTGCAAGAAAATTATCACAAATAGCCGACATGTATTTCTCAATTACTAAAGAGAAACCGAACTTCGGGCTTAACATATTACAATTACCCCATATCTTCGAGGACAGAAAGAAGAACATAGACTATCAAATAGCTAATGTGTTAGAACTCTTTGACAAGCTACTCAACTTAACCGAAACTGCGGTAAACGTTAGATACATTCTACAAGTTCTGCTTTATCAGATGTACAAGCTTACTGATAACGTAACATTCCAGGACGTCTATAACGCGGTCATTGACCTCTATAACGGAACGTTAGACTTAGACGTAGATGATGAGCAGTTCCAAAAGGAAGTAGAAATGTTGCAAAAGATGCAGCCACAGTCCTTCTTCTCCATATTAACAAGGATAAAGATGTTAGTAGAGAACGATACTTTCAAGTATATAACTTCAGAAACAACGCTGGATTGGGATAAACTGATACCTAAAATAAGGAAGGGATTAATAGTATTTGACGTAGGAAAGTCTTCGGGAGAAATAGTCAGCCAAACGGTCCAAATGATGATTGCGTTATCTCTGTTTTACTATGCGTTCAGAAGGGACCAGAGAGGAGAAGAGAAGATCCCGATTTACTTCGTTGTAGATGAGGCACAGAATATCGCACACTTCAGCTTTTTAGGAGATATATTGGCTGAGGCTGCTAAGTACGCTTTGCATTTGATCTTGGCAACTCAAAGTTATGTCAGACTAATGGAGATGGCTGGAGAAGGGAATGCTAGGGGCTTGATGGCAAACACTAACGTTAAGTTGGTAATGAGGATAGTAGAAGGTAACGACGCAAATGAGATTGCTAAGTCAGCAGGGTTAAGAGAGTTCGTGGACGTATTCCCTAAGCTTAGTAGGGGTATGGGATTTTTAACTATCGGAGGAAAGCCAGGGGAGTTGAGTGCAGTAAAGTTCATTCAAGTGCATTACAGCGGATTAGAAGATAAGGAGGTTAAACTTACTACCGGATTTGAGCCTAAAACGAGACCTTCGCAAGACTTGTCTAAAATGCTTAATCCAGTATTACAATTAATTGAGAAGAAGTCAGATGCGTTAGAACATGTAATTCTCTACAAAGTGTTTAAGAACGGGAAGAAGATCTACATGCCGGATCTATTAAGGGAATTAGGTATTGATAGAGACAGAGTAGAGGAGACAATAAACAAACTTGCGGCAGCTGGGATGATAGATGTTACTAAAGAAGGCAATAAGAAGACTATAATTTACGTTAAGGGACTGTTTCCCTTAAAGCATATAGTAGAAAATGAGGAGGGAAGAAAAATAGCGCTCAGGGTAATTAAGAAGTACTATGATAAGGGGTATATCGTAGTCCCAGGGAAACAGCAAGGAGATGTGAGGCCAGATTTTCTTGCCTTAAAGTATGATACTAGCTATAGAGTGAAGTATGACGGCGTTATAGCGGTAGAAATAGAGAGCCCCAACGAATTATCGGTCCATGTGGAACAAGTAGTCAGGAATATGAAGAAGTATAACGAATTGCCTAATGTTGTAAAAGATAGAATTACCGAAATTCATATATGGACTTCTGAGGAGGCTTATCATAAGTTGGAGGAGGCTTACAAGAAGTTTTTAGAAGATAATACAATAGACGACGCATATAAGAAGAAAGTCAAAATATTCTCAGTGAAAATTAAACAAAAAGTAAAACAAGAAGCTCCGAAAGAGAAGAAAACTAAGGAGTTTACCGAGCGGAAGCCCGAAAGTAAGGAAAGCAAGCAGGAAACGGTTCCGGCGCTGGCCCAGGGAGCTGCTGCTAATACCAACAATAAACAGCAGCAAAACGAAGCACAAACTATTGCTGCAACTGACGGTAAACTGGGGAGTTTAACGGAAGCTTTTGAGGTTCGTGGCATTAAAGTAGTGAGATACAACGATAGGGCTACTGTAGTAATTGACGGTAAGGAGTATAACATAACCACCCTGGACTATAACTACCTAAAGAATATTAAGGATAAGATAGTGTCTGTCAAGCCTCAGGACGAAAAAATAGTTATAGCTTATGAGGACTCACGCGGTAAAATTCAACAAAAAGAAATTACCCTTCAATAAGCCCGTTCTTTTTTAAATATTCCTGAATTTCTGGTAACTGTAAATGTTCAGGCAGCAAATATTCCTTTTTCCTATAAAACTCTTTACACTTATTGTTTTCCCACTCCTTACAATACTCTAATTTAATTAATCTACCTTTTCTGAGCAGTCTAGTGATAGCGTAAGATATCATCGAGTCATCATGTTTGCTAACTTTATCGTACTCCTGCATTCTATTATCATATACAAAAACATACTCTACTAAGTCTTTCCTCCTTATAGGACGTTTAGTTTCCCTTACATACTGATCTATTATCCTCGGTATTAATTTTTCTACATATTTATACAATGGTTCGTTCGGGTCTGGCTCATCATCTTTAGGTACTAAAATTAACCTCTTAATATTACTACTACTTAATTTTTTCTTATCTTTATTCTTTTTTACTTCTGCATTCACGTTCTGAGTAATGTCTATCTGTCTATTCTCATTTATACTCATTATTGTCACTTAATACTAATGTATATTAATACTTACTAATATTCTTTAGTAGGCTAGACGTAGATTAATAGTAGATAGACGTAGAGCAAACGTAAACTTCCGTAGGGCTTTCATTTCTATACCCTTCTCTCTTTTATTTTTTTCAAACTTTATATCAAAATTTCTATACCCGGTTTTTCGGGCTTCGCCCGGTCCTTTTTGCTTTCTTTTTTGCTTTTGCTGCTTTGCTTTCTGCTTTTGCTTATTCTTCCAACTCTGCTAATTGCTTACTCTATTTTACTGCTTTACTCTTAATCTGCAACTTTGCTTACTTTACTAACTATTCTCTCTGCTTCTACTAACTCTGCTAACTGCTTTTTGCTCTGCAAATCTTACTCTCCTTTTCTGCTTATACTAACTAATTTTCTGCTTTTGCTTACTCTTGTTCTGCTTCTAAGCAGCTTTTTAACAAACTATTACTTTAACTTACTTTTCCAGGGTCCTTTCTAACCCTTTTAGCCACGGTCCTATAACTATTATCTCAGTTCCAGGGTCCTATTTTACTAATCCTTAACTCTCTTTATCCTAACATAATTCTCCTCATCTAGAATTCTATTTTCTATAAGGGGCTTCGCCCCTTAACCCCGTTTGCCTTGCTAACTAAACACCTAACCTGCCTTGCTAACCCGGGACCTACTTCCTTACCTCACTAATCTCCTTCCTAATCCCTAAAATCTATAAGGGGCTATCGCCCCTTAACCCCATCTAGTTTATCCAGCTAGCCTACCCTCCTTACTTCCCTAACTTACCTCCTCCCTAACTTACTCTATAGAACGTTTTACACTAAAGTTCTATTCTTACTTTTAGTATAAGGGGCTTCGCCCCTTAACCCCTTGCTAACTAAACACCTAACCTATTTTACCTACATTGTTTGCCCTCCTTACCTCCCTAACCCAACCTACCTCACTCCTCCCTAATTCGTTTCTAATCTATAAGGGGCTAACGCCCCTTAACCCCGATTTTAATTGCTTGCCTTGCCTGGCATTGCCTGCTAGCATAGCTTTTGCCTAGCATAGCAGCTTTGCCTCGCCTAGCGTGCCTGGCTTTGCCCGGCATTTGCCTGGTCTCCCGGCTTTTCCGGCTTTGCCTTGCCTAGAAGCATTGCCTAGCCTAGCCGGAATTCCCAGGATTTCCCAGACTTCCTAGCCTGGGTCCTATGCCTAGATTTCCCGGATCCCTGCTTGGATTTCCCGGCTTTCCCTAGCTAAGATTTCCTAGTCTCGTCTCGGACCTCGGACTCGAACTCTCGAATTTCGAACTCTCGGACCCAGGGGCTGGCGATGAAAATGAAGAAGTGGAGAGAGAGGTGGTGGTGAGGGTGAAGGAGTGGTGAAGGAGAAGTCATGATGAAGTACTAACATAATATACATAATATAATAATGAATAATTGTTCTCTAAAAAGAGTATTTAATATAATAGTCTCTCCATAAAGAAATAATATATTGCTTTTTTGCGTTTAGTGTGCAAAAAATGAAAATTATTTGTCTCTTTTAGTGTGCAAAAAAGTAGAAAAATACAAAATAGTTTTTCTCTTTTAGTGTGAAAGAAAAGATAGTTAGTTAATGTAAAGAAAAAAGAAAATAATGGAATAAAACAATGAAACTGAATAAACTCCCCAGTTTACCTACTTAAAACCTTGTCTCTAATTATGGAATATTTAGCGTATTCCGGGTATTTCTTGTAGACGTAGTTTAGGATCTCAGTCCTACTCTTCCTAACCCATTCTCTGAAAAACATCTCAATCTCCTTTTCCTCTTCCTCAGGCTTTAACTCACTCTTTAAAACGTAATTCCTCTTGTACCCTATTATTTCTCCGCTCAATGGATCTCTTACTTCCTCCTCCTCAACATCAACCTCTCCTGATTCGATTAGTTTATCAATATAATCTTGTAATTTCGACGAATAAGGACCGAAGAACCAAGGCTTAAAATCCAGTCCTAACTGAACCCCTTTCTCCTTCTCAAGTAAAAAGAAAATCTTCTGCAGTTTAGTCGCAGTGACCTCTGTATTCTCCTCTTTAGCAGTGTAAAGCAGTAATTTAATTGAGCGATAAATTCTGTCCTCGATTAACATAACCAGTAACCCTAATATTAAAGTACACAGAGTACATAAAAAATTTAGAATGAAATAAAAGAACTGTTATAATATTCATATTGTGATAATAAAAGGGCAAAGATAAAAACAAAAAGATTTTTAAATATGTTTTTGCAGAAGTAGAAATGGGGATGAGGGGATGATGAGTAGGGTCAGAATTGACCTATGAAAGGATACCCGACAGCTGACCTGACCCCCTCATCCCTAATTCATTACTTATCTTTTCAACTATTAAGCTTATCTTCTCATTGAATTTTGAAAAATTGTTAAGTAAGCAGTATAAGCGCTACTCATGGGATCCCGGCTTTCTGCTCCCGTTAGAAAAATTCAATAAACTCCTCAGTTGTAATAATAAATGTGCAGAAAAAGAAACCAAAAGATTTAAATATCTGTTTAACTACACATCTAAATAGGGGGGCAAACCCCCAGAGGTGATGACGGGGGCATGCCGATAGGTGACGAATGGCTTGGAAGCTGATTCCCCTTAGCCCCCATTATATTTTATCCTTCTTCCTCATTTATATTTTTCCAAGTCGATGTTGTACTTCTTAGCGTATTCTTTTAGGCCTAAGTCTAATACCTCGTCGGCAACGTCTGAGTATCTTTTTCCTATGTCTACAGCTATCTTCTTTATTATCCTGGCGTATTGAGGGCTTACCCACAGTTGTTCCTTACTCGTTGGGTGAGACACCATTTCACTCACTAAGTAAATATCTGTTTAGATGTTTAAGAGCTTTACTGTTGAGATAAAGAGATTGAATAAACTCCCCAGTTTAATAAGAAAAATTCAACTAGTATGTATAACTACTACTAAGCATGTGAAATGAAAAACAGAAGAGTGAAAGCTTAAGGCCCAGGGTAAAAAGAAGTGCGTAAGGCCTTCTTTCTTTTCATAAAATTTTCTAAAAATGAAAATGAAAATTCAATTAGTCTCAAAAAAGTGTAAGTTAGTCTTCATAAAAAATACGTAAAATTGAAAGTGTGGGTGAAAGTGTAAAAGTTTGTTTTATTTTTTGTGAAAGTTTGAGTAGTAGTTATTAATAGTATATCTCTTTTTAGAGAAGTTAGAATTTGTTACAGTTAATCGGGAAGTTTATTGAAACAATTTCATAAAAAATAGAAGAACTTTTACAAATTAAACTGGGGAGTTTACCGATATTTGAATATTTATTACAAAATTGATAAATTAGGAAGATAGAATTAGCTGCTTATTATTCTCGATCTAGAGGAGAAGGTTCTTATTCAGCCTTACCTTCAGAATTAGACCGTTCTTTAACCTATATGCAAACAATACCCTGGCCTTAGTGAACTCATCTAATATTTCAGTTATCCTGGAGAGGTTTATCCTCATTTTTAATGCATAATAAATCTGTTCTGCAATTGTTTCATTTTCACTCCTTTCTACATAACCGTTAAGTTCATAGAAGAATCTTAGAACCTCTACTTCATCTTCGTCCAATTTTCTCCCCAGGGCCTTCTCTGCTTTTTCTTTTATTTTCTCAAAACTACCCTGGAGCTGTAATATCTTCTTAGCAGTTTCTGACAAGGAATAAACGTTAATGTTGTTTACCTTCTGAACCTGAACCCAGCCTTTTTGAATATAACGTCTTATCCTGGGATAGATCTCCTTAGAAGCAGTGTTAATTACTTTAGCTAGGTCCCGGGCTAGCTTAGGTCCTTTAACTAGCTCTTGAAATATCCTTATTATATTATTAGATTTGAAGAAGTAGACGTTAGTCATGTTAAACTCCCCAGTTTAACGGAAAAAATTCTAAAATACTACTTTGCCTACCCTGGGGCTTACTTATCAATTGCAGCAGCTCTTTCAGCATTCTCTTTATGTAATTGATATCCTTTAACTG
Organism: Stygiolobus sp. CP850M; assembly: GCF_037389425.1. Taxonomy (NCBI): domain Archaea; kingdom Thermoproteati; phylum Thermoproteota; class Thermoprotei; order Sulfolobales; family Sulfolobaceae; genus Stygiolobus; species Stygiolobus sp. CP850M. Next base: position 59,770 of record NZ_JBBHKR010000062.1, on the reverse strand, counting down.
TGGAAATCTACCAAGAAGCATTAACGTAATGTCTCCGTAGTTAAAAGAATAGAATAGGGCTTCTTTTAGCTCACGCTTAGTGGAAATACCTAAGTACCACTTTTCGTATTTAGACGCTTTAACGAAATCGTGGATTGTATAGTCCCTGTACTTCGGATCCGACGCGTATCCTACAATTACTTTGTAATCATTTTCCCTCAACTTGTCAGCAATTTCTAGTTGGCTTAAATTATGGATGGGAACTACATAAGTTATGCTTCTTGGAACTGGAAGTATGTAATTGACATTATCTGGATATAACGCTACTTCTATTTTGTTTTTGTTCAACCAGAGTTCTTTCAAATATTTCTTATAATTTCTCTCTATAAGTAATGCTCTCTTATCATCAAAGAATCTAGGATACACTATATAATTAGGAATATCTTGCAACTTACTGATTAGAGGATTATATCCTATTGCCAGGATCATCTTAAACTCCCCAGTTTACTCTCTTCTGACATAGAGAATTCTAATTGAAGAAGAATGAAGAAGAGAATAACTATAATAAAAATAATGAAAAAGAAGGATTTCATTGTGCCACCATCATTTCTATTTCTAGAATTTTTTTAACTAATGTTATACCTTTTTCAGTTATTTTAAATATTCTTTTATTCTTTTCCCATCTATCAACTACAAGGTCCTGTAATTTCAGCTCATCCGCATATCTGCTTATTTCGCTATTTCTCCAGTGAGAGAATATTTCGCTCCAGCTGGCTTCTCCTCCTAGCTGATATAGTAACACTAGAAATCTGTACTTTGCAGTAACTACTTCAGTAGTCATACTACTCCCTACAGAAAGTGTAGTTAAACTGCTTAAAAAACTTTACTCTCTACGTTGTGTGTAGAAACTAGATTTAAATAGAACACTCAGAGACAACTGAAACTATTAAAGTTATTAACACATAACACATTATGTAGAGTGAAGAAAGATGGCTATGGAAATTAAAATAAATGACAAACTTTTCGACGTTTTATCAACTCAAATGAAAATTCTATTTTACATAGGCATGATGAAGCAGTGTACATTAACTGAACTAAGGGAAGCCACACAATCGAGTTGGAGTACAATAAATAAAGTAATCCCTGAACTCCAACAGACGGGACTAATAGAAATAATCGAGGAAAAAACATCCGTAGGCAGTATAAAGAAAATAGTAAAACTTAGCAAGAAGGGAGAGGCTGTTTTCAATAAACTTCTAGAACTTAATGATTTATTGAATAGTCTCGATAAACAATAATTTTCCTTAACTATTTTTATTTAAATATTATCTACACTCAACGTAGAGAGTAAAATTTATATAACTCTACATTCTACAGATAATGTAGAGAGTGGAAAAATGTCCACACTTCAAGTCCCAAGAAAGGTAAACTCCCCAGTTGGGGAGAAGGAACAAGATCTTCTTTTTTTAATTAGTTTACTGGACAGAGAAGATAAGATAGAATTCGTAAAGGAATTCAGAGAAGATTTCGAACAGCAGATAGAAGAAAAGAAGCTGAGCAAAACTGCGTACTATAAGTTTCTAAACGGCTATGCGCCCAGTGACGAAAGAATATTGCAGATAGCAGAGATGGACGAAGAAGCTAAGAAGTGGGTAATAGAAAGAATCAGGGAGAAGGCAGAGAAAGCATTAAGGATAATAGCAGCATTGGAGGGTCAGGAGAAATGAGCACTACTACTGCTGCTAATACTAAATATGTATACGTATCGACTGATAAGAAAGTCAAAGTAATACTTATCGAAGAGGACGAGCACGGAATTATTAAGATAAGCGGAGACGTAGCTAGCAGCTCCAGGCCGAGCACGTACCACCACACGGAGATTCTTATTAACAATAACTGGATCCGCTTCTTCTGCTCTTGTGAGGCAGGAGCTCACGGATTCCTATGCCATCATGTGAATGAATTATACAATGTCTACAGAAAGAACGCAAAGAAATTAAGGAGGTGAGGAGGAATGACAGAACAATTACCAAGCATATTTATAGAATTAGATGAGGATATACGCGAACTGTTGTCGCTAGTCAGATTGTTGAAAATAGACTTTAGATTTTCTGACGTAATAGATGATGAAGCAGTAAACAGAATAGAGAAATCAATATCCCTGGCACAAAGGATTCAAGCTAATTTATATTCTCTAAAAAGAGAGGTGAGAGAAGAATGAACATTCCAATGATAAAGGTATTAAATGTAAATTGGGGTTCCCCGTTAGAGTCAAAGACATATAAGGAGATCGGCATGCTTATGGTGGAAATACTACCCTATATCTACGAAGTTAAGCATGCTGATGATGAGGGTGCAATAATTCACGTACTTGTAGGTGAAGACCAAGAGGAAGAGATTAAGGAGTTACGTAAGCACTTCCTTTACATAGATGTGTGGTTCGAAGAGGAAGAAGACCCCGAGGAAATCAAAAAACAAAGGTTGCTAAGATGGGCTGAGAAGAAGGTGAAGAGAAATGACTAGAAAGGCGAAGAAGATACACGAAGAAAATTGTGAAATAGACTTCGATGAAGAAATGTGCAGGGAATTCGCTGAGAACGACGATTTAAGAGAAGAATTATGGAGGGATGAGGAGGAAGAATAATGAGAGTTGTCACATTTAAAATGGAGGAGGACTTGTTAGAGCAACTAGACTTATACTGCATTAATAATGCTAAGGAGAGAAGCGAGGTAATTAGGACCGCAATAAAGTTCTATCTTTTATGTAGGAAAGGCAGAGTTTACAGAAAGAATTCCAATTCCTTTGAAGAGAATTTACGAAATAAAACGGTAGGGAGGGAGCTGTAATGTCAGAAGTTCCAGATTGGATAGAGAGTATAATCAGAGAGACTACCTGTGAATATTGTGGAGCTGAAATAGTATTTGCAAAGACTAGAAAAGGAGTAGGAGTATTTGATAAGGATTCCTGGACTCCTCATAGGTTAAGTTGTCCTTACTCATCACATTGGTCTAAGAAGAAAGAGAAGAAGATGAGACAAACTACCTTGGAAGATTGGGCGATAAGACATGACAATAAATGACATCATTAAAGAAAACAGAGAATTAGAGCTGCAATACCATAAAGCGCTTAATACAATAGCAGCTTTAGAGAGAAAAGTAGCAAGGCTGCAGAGAGAGAACGAGGAGCTGAAGAGGGAGAATGAAAAATTAAGGAGACAGAGGGATATATTATTAAGAGGCATGCAGATAGCGCTGCAGATAAGCAGTAAAGAGAAGCAAGATCTGCATTTGAAGATGATAATAGAGAGAATAAGGCGTGAAACTGGGAGTTTGGGTGAATCTAATGGCCGAAGTGGGTAAGTTATTGATACCTGGAGTCACAGTATCGAAGATGAAGAGTGGCAAGAAAGAAATCTATTATGTCTATTTACCTCACCGTTTTGAAAGGTATTTAAGCCACGGTAAGTGGAGCATTACGGCAATAGTAGGCGAAAAAGAAATCCTAATCGGCTTGAGGAGCTTATATAAACATGGTAACTACTTTATGCTCACCTTACCTGTTTCTCTTAAGCAGATTTGGGAGCAGTATTTAGGTAAAGAAATAGACCTTATTTTGGAGAAAGCAGCTTAGGCCCTTTTTCATCAAATATCTTTTGGAGCTCTATCTCACTCATCACAAAATAATGGTTTTGTAGTATCTGGAATTGGGCTGGGGGAGCACGTCCTTGTAAGATGTTAACTATCATCGGCGATACTCCGTTTTTGATTAAATAGCTGGCAAAGAAGCTCCTCAAGTCGTAAAGTCTGAACTCCTTTCCCAAAACCTTCCTCATCCCTTCTTTTATTGAAGATCTTAAGTCCGCTAACTGAAAAGGGAACAGTTTCTGCTTCCACGCTTCTACATCAGCTCCTATTTGCTTAACTGCAAATTCGTAGGTTCTTACGAATTCTTCCCTATATGGGAAATAAACTTCTTGTAACCACTTCCTAGTTTCTGTATGGATAAAGGAAATATAGGCCCTCTTGGTTTCTGATTCTTTCATTACTTTTATTATTCCGTTTTCCAGATCTAGTTGGTCCATCTTAAGCGAGTATACTTCTCCTACCCTGAGCCCTGATTCTGATAGCAATAAGAAGAAAGCTTTAGCACCTAAGTGGTCTATATTATCAAAGATTCTTCTTAACGTCTCTAAAGTAAGCGGTTGGGGTTTGTATTTATACTTAGACTTAGGAACTTTGAACGAATTATATAACAGCTGAGCTAACTGCAAGTTCTTCTCCTTTACTACCGTTTTGATAAATAGTTTCAAGGAATTCGCGGTATGTCTGGCTATATTACTGCTATCTTCAGATAACTCCGCTATTAAGTCTCTGATACTGTCCGGGCTTAACTCATATCCCAACTTTGTAAGCGCTATCCTAAGATACCTCATCCTCATGTCAATAGTGCTCTTACTCTTACCCTGGAGCAATTTTTCGAACCTCTTCACGTCTTCTTCAGTAACAACGTATGTTGATGATACGTTCTTCAAATAATCTCCTAAATATTGATAAAGTATCGAAACGAAAAAGTTCCGGAACTTCTCATCTTTCATAGCTTTAACAACTACGGATAATGCAGTAGTAGCGTCAACTTCTACAACTTTCAACCCGTAAATAGCGTCTGAAAGTTCATCTTGGGCTAACATTTCTGCAGCTTTTTTAACTACCTCCAAAGGAATGTTCTGGTCATTGTTAACGTATCTATATAAAGTACTCCTACCGACATCCAGCATTTTTGCAGCTTGAGATAACCCCAACTTCTCTACTAACTTCTTAATAATTCTCTTCCTTTGTTGCTCGTCCAGTTTAGAAACGTCAATTAGCATACATTTCTACCCTACTTATAAGAAAGTGACGCTGTTCCAAAAATAAGGATTGCTGTTCCATTTACGCCTTTATAAAGAGAACGTAGTCCTCTTTCAATTTAAGGGAAAATCAGTGCCGCGGCCGGGATTTGAACCCGGGCCACAGGCTTGAGAGGCCTGCATACTGTCGGCGCGTAGAGCTTGACCGGGCTATACTACCGCGGCATTAATATCTTATATTAACGACCTTAAAAGATTTACGTAAGGAGGAGCAATTCAGTTATTTGCTAATGCTTTCCAGATGTTGAGCTAGGGGTCGGACTTTCATTGAGGTTTCATGAATTTGTATTCAACCTCTCGTCCTCATTCCCCTTGTCCGGCTCCCCATGCCGTCTACGGGAGCGGTAGTTAAACCACTCCCTTCAAGGACATGGGGAGTTTCATTGGGCACCTTCCTCCCCCTCACATTGCTCATCGAGTTCATAATGGCACCCTTCAATTTAATGTTAACGGAAATATTTATAAATATTTCCGTAAATAATAACATATGGTTCAAGTTACATTTCACTCAAAGATCTCCTCAATGGGTCATGATAAGTACGGTGACCCGAAATACGCAATATACGTTCCTAAGAACGTTCATGAGAAGATTAAGGGCTTGATGGAAAAGGAGGTTATTGTAATTGTTATCCTACCAGATGATTAGTAAATTAATTGGCTCTAAGGAAGCAATTGATATCTAGTTAATCCAAAGGGTACTACAAATTCTGAGGGTCATGATAGGATGATGAGGGAGAAGGGTTTCGATAGGCATACAGCCTCAGCTTACTTAATAGCATTAAAGGGACTAGGAATATTGAATGATATCAAATGACATAAAATTCACGGTTTATCTGAAACTGTTGACAAGGCGTTTAGTGGAAGAAATAAGGAGAATTAGGAGACAAAACATATAGTCGTAGAGATTTGAAGCTCGTGGCTTGTATCGTGTGGATGTAATAATAATTAAGTATCGACGATTGCTCAATGAAGTGAAGTCGTGTCAAAAGACGGAAAATATGTACTCATGGTGGTACTAACCTAGAATTTCGCATAAGTCTAAGATTTCGTAACGACGTTATTGTGACAAGCTAGCGTAATAACTAGAGAATGAACGCGAAGTAATATCTCGGAAAGACTCTTACTCAACATTCTAGGCATGAATATACCAGTTCAGCTGATCATAAACAATGTTTACGTAAAAAGTTTCTTGAGATTAAGATTGCTGTCTGGCTTTCCACACCATTGCTGCCGTTTCCAAAATCAACTTCGCTGCTAATACTGAGGTAATCCCGGAGGGGTCAAAAGGAGGCGATACTTCTACAACGTCAAAGCCTACGACCCTCTTATCGATTACTAAGGACATTATGTCTAACACTGTGGTAGGGTCTAATCCTTCCGGCTCCGGTGTGGCGACTCCCGGGGCGTAGGAGGGATCGATCCCGTCCATGTCATACGTAATATACACTTTATTACACTCCTTGAGAGTCGTTACTATTTTTTGTGCAACTTCTCTAACTCCTAACAGCTTTACTTGCTTAGGTGTGAAGTAACTTATCCCCCTTTCGTTAGCGTATTCGATCTCTTCCCTTGACACAGCCCTAGTCCCTATCTCTATTATCTTTACCCCGTCCTCGGAGATCCTCCTCATCACGCACGCGTGGTCATACTTATACCCCAAGTAGTCGTCCCTTAAGTCCAAGTGAGCGTCAACACTTACCAAGCAATCGGGTCTTATCCCCCTAGTAGTACCTATTGTTACGGTGTGCTCTCCTCCTATACCTACGACTACTTTCCCTTTTTCAGCAAAGTAGGAGACTACTTCACCTATTCTCCTCACGTTCTCTTCATTATTTGAGGGGTGGAGTATTACGTCCCCTACGTCGTTAAATCCTATCTCTCCCATGTCGACTCCGCTCCTTATGGAGTAGAACTCTATGTACTGTGCTGTGTCTCTTATCACTGATGGTGCAAACCTAGAGCCGGGTCGGAAGCTACTGGTGGTGTCCATGGGAAGCCCTACGATCACAAAGGGGGACGCGGGTCTGTTAAACCCCGCAAAGGTTCTGCTGTTCTCGTTGAGAAATAATAGTCTGCTGTCAGCCATGAGTAGAAGTTTTTTATCCCGTTTATATGCTTATCTCGTATGAGTGATCTACAAACTAAGGTAATGGAACTGGCTAGGAGAAGGGGGATATTTTGGTCTTCTTACGAGATCTATGGAGGAGTAGCCGGTCTTTATGACATTGGTCCTATAGGTACTAGGATTAAAAACAGGATAGTTGAGTTGTGGAGAAAGTATTTCATAAAAGATAACGCCGAATTCGTGGTCGAGATAGAGACTCCCTTAGTGACTCCTTATAAAGTGTTAGAGGCAAGCGGTCATGTGGAAAACTTTACCGACCCTATCGTTGAGTGTACCAAATGTCATAACGTTTACAGAGCCGACCACTTAATAGAGGAGATGGCTAAGGTGAATGTAGAGGGGTTAAAGCCGTCTGAACTGGACAAGATAATCAGGGAAAAAGGAATAAAGTGCCCTAAGTGCGGTGGAGAGTTAGGTGAGGTTAGGCTGTTTAACCTCTTATTCGAAACTAACATAGGACCTTACACCGGAAATAAGGGGTTTATAAGACCTGAGACGGCACAAGGCATGTTCACCTCCTTTAAGAGGGTTTATGAGTCCTTTAGGCAGAGGCTTCCCTTGGGGATCGCACAAGTGGGTAGAGTAGGGAGGAATGAAATCTCGCCGAGACAAGGTCTGATAAGGATGAGGGAGTTCACCATAATGGAAGTGGAGTTCTTCTTCGACCCTGAGTCACCTGGTGAAGTTCCCCTAGATAAGGTAGGAGAGCTTAGTGTCAACATCCTCAGGGGAGAGGAAAAGGTTAAAGGAGAGAAGCCCGTGCAATTTAAACTCCGTGAGGCTGTGGAAGAGAAGGTAATACTAAACCCGTGGATGGCGTATTGGATGGGAGTTGCTACTAAGTTCGTCTCCGCCCTCGGTATACCCCAATCTTCTACGTATTTTGAAGAGAAACTGCCTCATGAGAGGGCTCACTATTCGAAGCAGACCTTCGATCAAATGGTTCTGATAGGGGAAGAAAAGGTAGAGATTTCGGGGCATGCTTATAGATCTGATTACGACTTATCGAGGCATATGAAGTTTAGCGGGCAGGACTTGACGGTGTTCAAAAAATATGATACGCCCAAAATAGTAAAGAAGAAGACCGTAATAATTAATAGGGACGAACTTAACAAGGAAGGGAAGGAGTTCGTAAAGACTTTTATGCAGTTCATAAACGGTAAGTCGCCGGAGGAAATCGAGGAAATGATTAATAAAGGGGTGAAAGTTAATGACAGAGAGATATCGAAATACGTTAAGGTTCTTGAGAGAGAAGAAAAGGTTAGTGGAGCCCACTTTATTCCGCACGTAGTGGAACCGTCTTTCGGAGTCGAGAGGTGTTTATACTTAACAGTACTTAACGCATATAAGGAAAAAGAGGGTAGGATTGTCTTGTCATTACCAAAGCAGCTCGCCCCATACGACCTCGCTGTGTTCCCATTACTTGAAAGGGACGAGTTAATTAAGAAGGCTAAAGAGATCTATAATCATTTACAAGAAAAGTATGATGTTATCTACGACGATGTAGGGAGTATAGGGAAAAGGTATGCTAGAGTGGATGAGATCGGAGTACCTTACTCTATTACTGTAGACCCTACTACACTACTTGATAATACGGTAACTATAAGGGATAGAGACACGTGGAATCAAATAAGGGTTGAGATTGAAAGGCTTGATGAGGTAATAGAAAAACTGTTCAAAGGTGAAGAGTTTAATAAGTTAGGAAGAGTAGTTGATAATAATGAGTAAGGAGCAACCAGATAAGGCTGAGCAGGAGGAAGAGAAAAAGGTAGACGTAAAGTCATTAGTTAGTATTATACCTCCTGCGTCAGCCCTAAAGAAAAATACTAAACAAATTAAGGAAAAGAGAGTTAAAATGAAGAAGAGGGCTGATATAGACCAAGGATTAATACTGATGTCTGCTAAACTGGCTAAAGAGCTGAACATTAAGGATGAGGCTGAAGTTTCGGTAAAAGGTAGGAGAAGCAAATTTAAGGTTATTATTCAGGACGGGTTACCTGACAACGAGATCTGGGGTAACGCAGAGGATATGCTGAAGCTGGGCTTAGAAGATAATAGTACAGTGAGCGTTAGGGCGGTTCAATGAATGAGAGCGAAATCGAAATAGGAAGGGTTTTACTTCATTTCGAGCAAGTAGTAGAGGAGTACCATCTCACCTTAGAGGAGCTTGAGAATTACTTGACGTTCCCAGAAATCGAACAAGAGAAGTTGGAGAAATTATTAAGGAGGCTGAGGAGGAATAGGAGGCAATTGCTTAACGGAATTCAGGTTATAGTTAACCACGTCAATAACGTGACGAATAACAAAATGAAGGAGGAAGCATTAGGGCTCTTAAACTATTTCTACATAGTCGGGCTTAATGACGATGAAAAAGCTTTGATAAAAGCTAAAGAAAAAGAAACGAATCTAGCTGAAGAAATAAATAGAGACCTAGAAATTGTATCTAAAATACGTTCATTAATTTTGAAATTCGTTTATTAACCATGACAACACCTCTATCATAGCAATGGGTGTTCCTGAACTTAACATTGAAGAACAGATACAAAGCATGACTAACTCGATATTAGACCAACTTAGGATACTATACCAGCAATTTACAGAAAGTAATGTGAACCACATGCAAGCCTATTCTAAGATAGACGGTATAAAGTCTTCAGTAGAGGATTTAAGATATAAAATAGGAGAGTATGTGCTCAAAGTAAGCGAGGGTTTGCTTTACAGTAATTTGTATTTAGATATTATAATGCAACTCGAAAAAGTCTCACAAAATATAGGTGCAGCATCATACAGATTCGGTGTGCTAATCAGCAGAATAAAGAGCCAAGACCATATCTTATTGAACTTATCAATATCGATGGTTGAAAAACTAATTGCAGCTACTACGAACCTTATAGAGTCCGTTAGATTACTATCTGTTAATGCTAAGAAGTCCTCGGAAAAGGCTAGGAATGTAATAAAAATAGAGGAAGAGATCGATGACCTTTATAGGAATTTTGAGCTGAAACTATTTGAAAAACAAAACGGAGATATGGCGTTTTTAATGTTAAGTAAGGACGTAGCAGACAGACTCGAGGATTGCGCGGATTTGCTCAGGGACGCAGCTAATGATATAATGTACTTGAGCTTTTTAAGGGAGTAAAAATATGTCGCCCAAAGGAAGATTGGTGAAAGATAAAGTCATTATCGAGAATGTGGAAGAAGCTAGAGAAGTTTATAGGATGGGTTATTACGGCAAACCGTTAGATATATCTAAGCCTAAAAGTCCTGAAGATATAAAAAGCCCCTTGATTCTGTCGATAATAGAAGCTACCTATCTTTTAAAGAAAGGTTTAATAAGCGTTTACACAAACGTTGACGGTGCTGAAAAGAACTTTACTTACGACGAGTTATACAATTTGGGAACTACTTTACTACCTCGGTTTAATATTCTTTACACCGTTTATGAGGATCTGAGGGACAAAAATTACGTGGTTAGATCAGGTATAAAGTATGGGGCGGACTTCGCAGTTTATAATATAGGACCGGGGATCGAGCATGCTCCTTACTTGATCATAACTCTCAGAGAAGACGAGGAGATCTCACCGAATGAGATTTTAGGCTTCGGTAGGGTATCTCACAGCACTAGGAAAGAACTTATACTGGGTATTGTAAATCCCGTCACGAGGAATATTAGGTACATAATATTTAAATGGCTGAAAATCTAATTCTAATTTAAATATCTACCGTTAAAAAATTGGGTGATTCACGGTTTGAGCGGAAGGGAACTAAGACGTGGCAAACAAGACTTTAATCTCGACGAACCTAAACCGATGCCACTAGGCGATAAATGTAATTACTTATGCCCCTTCTTCAGGTGTAATAAAAAGGCTCTGAGCATACAGAAGAAGTACATAAAAGGAACACCTCAAAAAATCGGCTACTGTATGTGGGTAGGGGATGTATGTATCACTGGAGAATGTCAGTATGCGTATTGTGAGAAGAGGGCTTTACTACCTGGGAACAAGTGTGCGTTTGCGGTTAACAAGAAGAACGGGGATACTGAGGATATGGAGAAAGAGTTGAAAAGGGATGAGTACGACAATAAAGTGAAAGAGCTTCTATCTAAGAAGTATGGTCGCAGAGACCTTGACTTGTTGTAGACTTTTCATCCCAATGAGTATATAACTCATTCTCTATCCCTAACATATCGAGGACTTTCCCTACTACAAAGTCAATTACATCTTGAATATTTTTAGGATGGTGATAAAAACCCGGTGAAGCCGGTAAAATAATACCACCGGCTTGAGCTACTTTGAGAGCATTTTCAAGCTCAATTACCCCTAGTGGTGTTTCCCTCACCAATAGAACTAACCTACCTCTGGTTCTGAGGAAGTTTAAGGCAGTCCTAACTAAAAGGTTTGAGGCAATACCGGAAGCGATCTCGGCTAAAGTCCTTATACTGCACGGGATTATTGCCATCCCAATAGCCTTTACCGTATGACTTGAACTGGATGGCGGAGCCTCAATCTGCTCTTCTAAATAAACTGAGAATGAAAATTTCTCGATCTCTGATATAAGATCAATACCGCACTCCTTCTCAGCGACCTTTACAGCACCTTTCGTGACGATTACCTCTGAGTCAAACCCCATCTCTTTAATGACTTTCAGAAAGCGGATAGCGTATATTGTACCACTAGCTCCTGAAATACCTGTTATAATAAGGTTTTTCTTCTTTCTCCAGTCCTCTGTTCTTGCCTCTTTAGCCATTCCCTCACCCACATGTTATAACATTGTTTGCTACAAAACACCCAAGGTTTATTATTACAGCAAGTCTTTACGGTTATTGGTTCTTCATGAATAAACTTACCGCACCAACTGCACCTTAATGCGTTAGTATGAACGTCTAATTGCATTGGCATAATTTTATCTCCTGAGAGACTATATTAAATAAGTTTGTTATAATAATAGTATTTAAGTAGATTAATAAGTAGATTAAGTGAGAGTGGGAAATAGTGCAATTTGACTCAATCCAGATCAAATCGGTCGAGGAAAGTAAGATAAGCAGATACATAATCGAGTACACTATGAAAGATTGGTTAGACCTTATACAAAATGATGTGGTAATAGTTGGAGCCGGACCGTCCGGAATGGCTGCAGCTTATTATTTGGCTAAGGCTGGTCTTAAGACGGTAGTATTCGAGAGAAGACTGAGTTTTGGTGGGGGTATAGGCGGAGGAGCGATGTTATTCCATAAAATAGTCATAGAGAGTCCTGCAGATGAGATACTAAGAGAAATGGGTATCAAGCTGATCAAGGTGGAAGAGGGGGTATACATAGTAGACACTGCTGAGTTTATGGCTAAATTAGCAGCATCGACAATTTCAGCCGGGGCAAAGATAATTCATGGGATTACCGTAGATGACGTGATATTCAGGGAGAACCCACTGAGGGTTGCAGGAGTTGCAGTAGAATGGACCGCCACGCAAATGGCGGGCCTTCACGTAGACCCGATTTTCATATCAGCAAAAGCTGTAGTTGATGCGACTGGACACGATGCAGAGGTGATCTCTGTGGCCTCACGAAAGATTCCTGAGTTAGGGATTACTATACCTGGTGAGAAGTCAGCCTACAGTGAGGTAGCTGAAAAGCTAACTGTAGAAAACACGGGTATGGTAGCCCCTGGACTATATGCTACCGGAATGGCAGTGACTGAAGTTAAAGGTCTACCCAGAATGGGTCCGATATTCGGGGCAATGGTTCTCTCTGGAAAGAAGGTCGCTGAAGATATAATAAGAGACTTGCGTAACTCTTAAAGCCTTGTTGTTATATTTTTACTCCAATGGCACAGCAGTTAAAGATTAAGGTATCGGAGAAGGCTGAAGGGGTAGTGGAAAAAGACGTTCAAAATAACGTTTTTAACAGAAGGGAGTTGACCTTAAAAATATTCCACATAGGTACTGGAACTCCTTCCAGAAAAGAAATAATATCAGCACTCTCTGCTGTCTATGGTGCAAAAGAAGACCTAATAGTGGTGAAGAGCGTGGAGACAATTTACGGGGGAGGTATCAGTTTAGTCAGAGTTAACATATACAAAAACAAGGAAGATTTGGAGAAAGTTGAGCCAAAACACTTAATAGGAAGGGATACTGGGCAAAAAGTAAAGAAAGGTGGTAAGAATGCCGCAAAGCAAGGGTAATGAAGGGACTAAGGCGATAGTAAGAACTTATTATGTGATTGAAAGAGATAAAATTAAGTTAAAGAATAAAAAATGTCCTAGATGCGGAAGCATTATGGCACATCATATGAAGCCCGTAGAGAGGTGGGCTTGTGGAAAGTGTGGTTACACTGAGTTTATAGGTAAAGGGAGATGATCGTTTTAGGGATTGAGAGTACAGCTCACACTTTTGGAGTTGGAATAGTTCAGGAAGACCAGTCCGGAATTAGGATTTTATCTAACGTAAGGGATACTTTTGTACCGAAAGAAGGTGGAATGAAGCCCTCTGACCTCGGTAAACATCACTCTGAAGTAGCCCCTGAAATAGTTAAATTGGCATTAGATAAAGCAGGAGTGAGTATAAAGGACGTTGATTATATTGCTGTAGCTCTAGGACCAGGTATAGGACCAGCACTAAGGGTAGGGGCTACAGTAGCGAGAGCTCTAGCCCTAGCTTTCGGTAAAAAGTTAGTACCAGTAAACCACGGGATTGCACACATAGAAATAGGTAGGTTCACTACAAAAGCTAAAGACCCCCTTATATTATACCTTTCGGGAGGTAATACTATAATCACTGTGTTTGTAGACGGTAGATATAGAGTATTCGGGGAAACCCTTGATATAGCCTTGGGAAATATGATGGACGCTTTTGTTAGGGAAGTGGGTCTGGCACCTCCTTACGTAGTTAACGGAGTTCATCAGATAGATATTTGCGCGGAGAAGAGCGAAAGGTATATTAAGTTACCTTATGTTGTAAAGGGGCAGGACATGTCTTATTCTGGGTTGTTAACCGCAGCACTAAAGGCTGTGAAGGAGAATAAGTTAGAAGACGTTTGTTTCAGTTTGAGAGAGAACGCTTTTGACATGCTCTTAGAAGCTACGGAGAGAGCCATAGCGTTAACCGGAAAGAAAGAGGTATTAATAGTCGGAGGGGTAGCGGCGAGCGTTAGCTTAAGAGAGAAATTAAGGAGGCTTGAAGAAGAGTGGGGGATTACTGTGAAAATAGTACCCCCCGAGTACTCAGGGGATAATGGAGCAATGATAGCTTATACTGGATTACTCGCGGCTAAGAATAATGTAACCGTATCAGTAGAGGAGAGTATTGTAAGGCCTAGGTGGAGAATTGACAAAGTTGATATACCATGGAGAGGTTAAAGGAAATAAAAAGAGGGGCAGAAGCTGTTATTTACGAGGGATATTTCGCCGGGATACATTCTATTTTTAAAAAGAGAATTAGAAAGAGTTACAGGAATCCCGAGTTGGACTATGAGATAAACAGTAATAGGACTAAGTTAGAAGCAAGGCTTATTTATACCTCACTTATAAATGGTGTGAACGTCCCTGCACTCCTTCTAGTAGACCCTATCGAGTTTTTAATTGTTATGGAGTACATTGAGGGTGTTACTGTAAAGGACTATCTACTGTCTTATAGTGGTAGTGAGGAAAACCTTAAACTTGTGGGTAAACAAATGGGAGAAATATTAGGAAGGCTCCATAAATTAGGTATTGCTCATGGTGATCCCACTACTAATAACATGATCCTAACTAACGAGAACGAGATGTTCATTATAGATTTTGGACTTGCTAAAAAGACAGAGGGGGAAGAAGACCTTGCTGTAGATGTTCACGTGTTTTTACGGTCACTTGAAAGTACACATAATAAATATCAAAAGGTGTTGTTTGAAGGGTTCTTGGAAGGTTACAAGAAATTCGTTGACGCTAATAAAATTTTAGAGAAGGTTAAGGAAATCAGAATGAGGGGAAGATATGTCGAAGAGAGAAGAAGGGGGAATAAATAGTAATGACAAGATACTTTTAGTTACTTCTAACGAAAATAAGTTCAGGGAGATATCTGAGGTCGCAAAAAGTCATGGGATCAAAATAGAGTGGTTAAACATACCGAAGTTCGAGATACAAGCGGATAATCTTGAGGAAATAGTGAGATACTCTGCAATTACCATATACCAAGTGATAAAAAAACCGTTGATAGTAGAGGATAGTGGTCTGTTCATAAACGCTTTAAACGGCTTCCCTGGACCTTATACGAATTACGTGAGGAGGAAATTAGGGCTAGAGGGTATATTGAAACTTTTAAACGGCGTAGAGGATCGTTCTGCTTACTTTAAGACTGTCATGTGTTACGTTAGCGATAAAGAGATAAATCTGTTTACGGGTGTGGTTACCGGAAGGATAAGTGAGAGGATTAAAGGTGAAAAGGGTTTCGGCTTCGATCCTATATTCATTCCAGAAAACGAGGAAAGAACTTTTGCCGAAATGAGTACGGAGGAGAAGAACAAATACTCCCATAGGGCTAAAGCCTTCATGTCCTTTCTAAATTACTACCTGAGTGAAAGAAAAACTTGAACAAAGGATTACTTGTACCTTTTAGTCTCTTCAATACTTTCCTTGTTAAGTTCTTTGAAGTTCCTCTCGTAGAACGAGATTAAATAATTGTAGTCTTCTTCGGTCAAATCTGGTAAGTCCTCGACCTTGACAAACTCAAGTAACTCTCTTTCATTAGTAATATTGGGGATTACTGACGATACCCTCTTGTTATACAGAATGAACTTCAAAGCTAATTGAGAGAGCTTCATACCCTTCTTGTTTGCAAAAGGTATTAATTCTTTAGATCTCTCTATAGCCCTATTAATCCAGTTGATATCTTTAAAATGTCTGTGAAGTTTCTGATCGTATTCTATCGGCCATTTATTCTCGTTAAGCGTGTCTGAGGCGTGAGGGACTCTTACAAAATGACCTATGTCATATTTTAAGAAATCTATACCTGGCATCACCTCTATGAGATTAAATATGTACTCTAAAGACTCATATCCCATTTTGATCGCATCTATTCCTTCCTCTCCCCATCCCAGTGTAGGTCCCAGAGCAACGCCTATAACTCTTACTTTTCCTTCTTTCTTTAAGCTCTGAAAGAAATTAAGTACCTTCTTATCCCTGATCACATTAGCCTTGGGATTATGCAGCATGAGTATATCCACGTAGTCGGTGTTCAACCTCTTTAAACTTTGTTCAAACGCAAATTTCAAGTACTCAATGTCGTAATTCCCTACGGGTCTCGTGTTATGGTAAAAATCAAGTCCTATTTTTGTTAAAATGACTATTCTATCTCTCTTAGTTCCTAAAACTTTACTTATTATTTTCTCACCTAGCCCTTTTCCGTAAACGTCAGCAGTGTCATAGAAATTTATGCCGACATCATATGCCTTTCGTAAAAGTTCTTCCGCTTTATTTATATCACTTCCCCACTCGTCCGTAACGATACTCCATAAGCCTAATCCTATTTCAGACACTTCTAACGTATTATTAACGCGTCTTAGCTTCATACTAATACCCGTCTAAAAGTAGATATGATTTTTGAGAGTAAAAAAGAATAGACTACTAATGTTAGTAAAGGTACCAGAAAAAGTGTTTGATGAGGTTCTTTCTAAATTAAAATTGCGAGTTTATGAGTACAACAGTAAAATAAAGGGGTACGGAGTGTATTTAAAGCCTTATCACTTAGTCTACAAAAACGGTAAAAAATACGTCTACATAGGGAAGTATTGGTATAAACTAGAAAAGTTCGGTGGTAGGCTCAAATGGATATATCTGGGTAAAGAGAAGCCGTTTATAGGTATGCCAGACCCTCCAGAAATTCCTGATTATACAATTATTAGAGATGCTGACGGAGGATATATAATAGACAAAAAAATCTTAGATGAGCTCAAAGGAAAGTAGCGACTTAATGTCTTCAACAACCCTTTGCTTATTCTCTCCGTTTCTAATTAAAGCTAAACCGTTAACAATCGTAATAATATCTTCCGTATCCAACCTAATCAGTTCTGCTAACCCCATAACGGTAACAGGTGTGAAAGGTGAACCCATAAAGGCATTTAGAGAAGCTTTTCTTGCTTGAGCCCTAGTTATCTTTTTAAACTTAGCGAACGAGTAATAAACATCATTTGCAGTTATATCCTTACCATACGGTGACCTCGATAATATGTCTAGAACTTCTTCCTTTGAAGAGGAGCTAGCTATGTCCCTCACAGTTTCCTTGCTCATCTTACATGTATCTGGAACTTGCTCATGCATTTTATACGCGATAAGAGATGAATAGTAATCCTTGTAACCACATATTATCTCTCTGGCTTTTGAGATCCAGTCTCCTTTAAATGTATCTACAATCGCCGATAACCTACTGATAAAGAAATATTCTAAATAAGTGTTAATTACGGCAGCTGACTTATTACTGGCTTTTTCTAAGGCGAATTCCAAAGCTTCCCTCTCAATTCCAGTTAGAGAAGATAACACGTCTTCAAGGGATTGAGGCTTTATATCAGCCAGGTCTTTCAAAAGATAGACACGAAAGGAAGGAGTCTTAGACAACGCAGCAGATACTATGGCTTCTATGTCATCTAACTCTACGACGTATTTATACAAATCTACGATAGACGAAGTGATTTTAGAGGATAAAGTATAATTCTTTACAGTAGATAAAATCTGTAACGCTCTATTTTTCATATATGTCTGGAAATCCGTAATAGTTTGCGGGACTTCAGATATTATACCCTTTTCTCTCAATATGTTGGCAACTTCCTTCCAGCTACTTGACTCTAATAACTCATTTACGGTACCTGTACTTAGTATCTGGCTCTTATATACTCTTGCTAATGCGGTAGCGTACGCGAAGCTCATTTACTTATATACCTCCAATAATTTGGATACTACTAATTCCATTGCTCTATCAACGTTTTTCTCAGCTTGCTTTCTAATCTTTTCGATTTCTTTCTCCCTTTCTTCAGTATACTTCTTGGATAGTTGTTGAATTTGGGATGAATAAGTTTGATCGATTTCTTTAAAAATCTGCGATATAACTTGTTCCGCAACAGCTCTAAACTGTGAGGAGAGAGACTCCGCCATTAAAACAATTTTCTTACCGTCCTCTACAGTCTTCTTTTCCACGTCTTTCAATTGGTTTTCATACTTTATTATGAGGTTTGCGTAAGTGGCTAGTTTTGAGGACATTTCGTTTAATATTTTATTAGCCCCCTTTTATTGATTTCCTTGCCCTTATAATGAAACCAGTGTGAACTACACCTATATTTTTGGGTCTTGTCGCGTTCTCCTTCACTTGATATTCTCTAACGATTAATTCCTCAGCATGCACATCTACAAAGTCAAATTCTCTGATTTTAAGCACAGTTTTCTCTATTTGATTAACTGTAGGGACAAAGATTACTACTGAACCAGAAGGTTTAAGGATCTCGTGGACATATTGTATCGTATTCCAAGGGTCTGGCATATCGAGAAATACAGCGTCTACATCTCTTTCATCTATTCCTTGCCTTATGTCCTTGAGCTTAAAAGTTACTCTATCTAATAGCCCCATAAACGATAAGTTCCTTCTAGCTGTTTCCTGCATATCTTCTCTTATATCATAAGTAATAACTCTACCTTTCTCTCCTACCGTATATGCTAAGGAAATCGTCAGGAAACCGGATCCAGTGCCAGCTTCAATAACAGTATCCCCTTCTTTAATCCCAGACACATAAATCATGTAAGATATATCCTTAGGGTATAGTACTTGTGAAGGTCTTCTCAACCCATTATAAGCGTCTAAAGGTGTAGGCCTAAGCAAATAAGCTTGCACACCAGTCGAGAGAGAAACGGTCGAACCATATTCCTTTCCTATTAATGTAGACAAGTCTAGGGTACCTTTATCTGAGCCGAATTTTTTTCCTTTCTCTACCTTTACTAGAAACACTCTTTTTGGGTCAACCCATATGACTACTGAATCACCTTCTTTTAATGGCATGTTAAAGTAAGAAAAGAATGTAAGGTTTTAAAAATCAGCTCTGATGTCGCATTTCATCCTTTCAAAAATACCAGCTTTCATCATATGTTCATCCGTTTTCTATCCACAATTCTTTTCTTATAAAGTCATTTAAAGCTGCTCTTATTACTTCACTTCTAGAAGTATATCTTCCAGTATTGACTAATTCGTCTATTGCTTCTAAGAATTGTTCGGGTAGTTTTACAGTTATTATTCTCATAACGGTCAATTAGTATGGTTTTTCTGAGATAATTTTTAAGCATTATTCCCTTGTTTACCTGACCTTTCCCACAAATAATTAAAGTACACCTTACCGATCTCTATGAAGTACACATGAGTTGAGTACAAGCCATAAAGGATATTTTCAGAGGATTTTACTATTAACATTATGGATCTATTTGTTATAATGCCACTACCGAACATTGATTCAGTGATTTTGAAGTTAATTATCGGAGGGATTTCTCTAGGTTTTATGAGTATTAGCTTGACGTCACTCTTATAAGCGTTAGCCTCTAGAAGCTTTATTACCTCTTCTGTTAAAAGTTCGTCAAAAGATATTGCGAGATAGTATATCGACGATGGCTCTTTGAGAATTTGCTGAAAACTCATCTGCACACTATCAGGAGGTATTAACATTATGTTGTACAACGACGGTTGAGTAGATAGCAGTAATGAAAGCGGGGTTATAACTTCTTTCTCTATTTTCTCTACTGATTCAAGAATGTTCTTCTTTACAGTAGACCATACGTCAACCAAAGAATTAGCCGCAAACATAGCTGGCTTTTTACCTACTCTCTTAATCCATCCTCTTCCCTCTAGTCTAGACAATACTGGGTAAATTTTTGTATACGAAATCCCGATCCTATCAGAGATCTCTCTAGCTGTCATCTTACCGTTAATAAGGAGTAGGAAGTAAACCTTCAGCTCATTTCTACTTATCCCTAGCCCCGAAGCCAACTTACTAATACGGCCTATTATATCATCAATAGGTAAGTCTTGTCCCATAAAGTAACGTTTAATACTCTCAAATTACTAACTTAAATTTAGTGGGAATCCAATGGGTGGTGCGAGTAAGAAACCAATTAGTAATATAGAGAAGAGATTAAAGAAGCAACAAGAGGAAACCCAGAAGAAAGCTCAGAAGAAAACAAGCAAGACCGGTAAGGAAGTTACCTCTAAGGCAATCACAGTTGATAAGGACACTATAAATAAAGTTCAAGAGGAATTAAAGAAGGAAAAAATAATCACACCTTATGTTCTCGCAAATAAGATTAATGTCAACATAAGCGTTGCTAAGAAGATATTAGAGGAACTCGAAAGACAAGGAATGATATCACAAGTAGTGAAAAATAGGAGGACAGTAGTTTACATAACTAGCTCTTAAAACCACATGATTTACTAAAGAGCATAAAAGTTACTCTTCTTCCTCTTCTTTTTCGTGTCTGTCTTCTTGGTTTATCTTTTTCCTTTCCATAGCTTTCATTTTCTTTATGTTCTTACACAGTCCTTGTAATATCGTCTCAATGTTATTTATCTTGCCTATACGTTCCTTAGAACTCTCTTGCATTAGCACAGTAGTCTCTACATATAGTACGGTGTCTTCATCCTCAGCCTGTTTATAGATTAGAGAGTTAGTACTAGTTACAAAAGTAGGTGACGAGCCTATTATTTCACCGTTTTCGTCTTCTATTGCCTCACCAACCAATATATACGGTATGCCGTTCTCTAAGGTTCTAGCTATAGCAACGTACTTAACTATATCTGGACTCCTAGCATACGCCTTTATCGACCCGATAATAGCAGACGCATTACCAAGAGCTAAAACTCTGTTAATTTCAGGAGAGAAAATATCGTCTTCAGCTAAAATCCCGTATCTTTTGTCTAAAGACATGAATACAGGCTCTTTTCCAGAGGATATCCCGAGTCTCACGTCTTTTTCGGAAATAATTACCTTCCTATATTTGCCAATTATCTCACCTTGGGGTGAGATGATAAGGGTGGTAAGAAATACCTTTGGACCTGCCTGTTCTAAAATTGGACCTGCAACTAGATGGATTTCGCCTTCGGTGGCTAAATTTATCAACGTATCCGTAATAGTACCCGGAATTTTTTCCGAGAGATTCCTTATAATACTCTTAGACTTCTTATCATTTTCATAAATTTCAAAAATGTTTCCTACTGGAAATAAAGAGGGTAAGATAACTAATTTAGCGCCCCTTTCCTTCGCCTCCTTTATCAGTTTCTTTGCCTTTTCCACGTTCGCTTTTTTGCTAGCCTCTTTAAGCTTAAGGTGTAATAACCCTATAAGCATTCATTCTCACCTAATTTCATTTATTTCTTCATATATTTGTTTTAGTACATAGTCATATCTCTCTTTACCAGCTTCAATCATATCCATCAGCTGAAGTAACTTTCTTGTTCTCTCTTCTGATACAAACTTACCGTACTTTTCATTTAAATATTTATTTACAGCCTTACCTAAAGATGTAGGAATCATTTTCTTAGTTTTTTTACTTTCTATCGCATAACGCCTCTTAAGAATCGTATTGATAATCGTCGCATAAGTGCTAGGCCTTCCGATCTCTTTATTTTTCATTTCTATGACCAAATCAGCTTGAGTATATAAATTTACCTTACTCCTCAAGAACGAACCTTCTAAAGACAAACCGAAATCACAAGGTAATGATTCACAGCCAAGATCTTTCAACCTTGAAACCAATGACTTAGATAGGCGTCTTACGGGCTGATAGATAAACTTCGTTATATTATCTATTTGTACCGGAAGGGAGTAATTCGTTACTAACTCCACATAATTCTGTTCTAGTGGTATGGGATTCCCCTCTTCATCTTTAATTTCAAACTTTACAACCTCTTTTATAACTTTTAAGGGGACAATTTGACTAGATATGAACCTCCTGAACACAAGATCGTAAACCTTGAAATGGTTAGACGTAAGGGGTTTAGCTAACTCTAAGTCTCCATCCTCAATCATGAGTCTAAGCTGATCCACATCTAAGGGCTTAGTTGGCCTTATTCCTTCATGAGCGCCGCCTTCTCCCCAAGTCCTCGGTTTGAATACCTTTTCATAATTCTGACCTAGAACTTGCTTAAGATAGTTTTCAGCTATTGATATTCCTACGTTAGAGATTCTTGTACTATCGGTTCTGTGGTATGTTATCAGACCTAGTTCGAATAGGTCTTGTGCAATCCTCATTGTTTCTGGAGCAGATAGCCCGAAGAAATTGTTGGCATCTGAAAGTAGAGTATCAGTAGTATAGGGGGGTAAAGGTCCGAAGTCCTCAATTACCTCACTTATTTCCTTAAATGTTACTGTAACGACGTTGTTCTTTCTAACTCCTTCTTGCCTTTGGACATAGAAAGTTATATCCTCGAGCCCTTTTATTCTTCCGTAATAGACCCTAGTTTTAGTCTTGTTATACTCATCGTATCTAGTTACTATCCAGTTAAGTACTGGTGTCTGAACTCTGCCAGCACTTAAGTTTCTGTTCTCTGAACAATCTGTACTCTGATTGTAGTACTTGCTTCTA
Organism: Stygiolobus sp. CP850M; assembly: GCF_037389425.1. Taxonomy (NCBI): domain Archaea; kingdom Thermoproteati; phylum Thermoproteota; class Thermoprotei; order Sulfolobales; family Sulfolobaceae; genus Stygiolobus; species Stygiolobus sp. CP850M. The sequence continues at coordinate 37,188 of NZ_JBBHKR010000062.1, read as the reverse complement.
GCTCTTTCTTTTTCTTCTGTACAATATTTCGGCCAGAACTCAGTTTGAACCTTTTGAGAAAGTTTAAATCCTATCCATCTGTCTTCTATTCTCCTTACTATTTGAGACTCCACGAGGTTCACGTTAAATTCTCTAGGGCTAGATATAGCTTGAATAATAGCCCTTCTTGTAACTTCATGGAATTCAGCTCTCCTAATATTATTGTTATAAGGTCTCAACGCTAAGTACAAATCCCAAGCTATTTTCTCTCCCTCTGTGTCAGGATCAGTTCCTATTAATATTTCGTCAACTTCTAAAGATAGTTTTCTTAGATTTTCTACTGTATACGTCTTATCCGTAATGATATCAGTAGTCCCGCATTTAGGACACTTACCACCTTTATCATAATCAGTGAATTGATGACCGTTTTTACACCTTTTAATTGTGTTATAGTAAGGTAGAAATAGCGCTGAACCATCTTCACTTATTTTGACATCTACTCCATAAATTCCTATGTTATCAGTTGTGAGATCGTAAACATGTCCGCCAGACGCGGTTACCATTAGAATCTTATCCTCCAGAACTGTTTCGTAAACCCTAAGATTTCCTACTTGCCTAGTACTGGGTCTTGAAAAGAAATTAGATATGGTTTTAGCCTTATTCGGCGATTCCACAATTAATAGTACTGTTTTAACCTTTCCGAGTAAGGGAGTAATACCTCCTTCTTTCTTGATCTTGAGTATCTTCTCTCTTTCTTCGTTAATACCATTAATGATCTCAGACAGTTCTACATTTCCTATCTTCCATGAATTTAAATCAAGTTCCTTCCAGTTTATTTCATCTAGTATTAAGGAAATCTTTCTATTAAATATTTCAAATAAGTTTCTATCGTCTACTAGCAGTATTGAAAGGCCAGTTGTCAGATCTCCACCATAAATTCTAGATGTTCTCCCGCTAGCTTGTATATAAGTTAAGTAATCTGGAATTAATATATTTCCGTTCGAGATTACAAAATCTCCCGTTTCACTTATTTTCTTAAGAATATCCTCGTTCTGGAGATAAGAGTTAACAATCCCATAAGCCTTTATTAGTGTGTCATCCTCTAGTTTTCCCTCTCTGGCTTGTTGACTTAACAATGCGAGAGCTGCTGGAGATAATCTCCTGATCTTTCGTCTAATGCGACCAGCTAGTCTAATGATCTCCTGATCCTTAGTAATGAGAGCAATTATACTTAGAATTCTACTTAAAGTAACTAGATTTATAGTCTCTCCTATTCTGAACTTGAATTTCGGAATTCCTACGAATATTGCATATTTAATTCTCCACGGTAAATCAATTCCCCTTACTAAGATACCATAATGAGTTGTTGAGCCTATAAGGATATCAATCTTACCTTCAGCAAATTCCTCTATTTTAGAAGTGCTCGATGAAGCAACCGCTGCTATGCTAAAATCTTTTGAAAGACTTTCCTCTAAAAACTTAGCATATTCTTGACCCTTATCAACTGGGACGAATATAAGACCACCACTGCCGAGCCTCGATAATAACTCTTTTAACAATCTTATAACTTCATTATCGTTAGTGGGTAATTCAGTATAAGCATCGATTATTTTTCGCAAATATATTACTGAGCTTCCAGGCTTAAAACCCATAAGTAGGGAGAAAACGGGGTTACCCTTAGTTAGTGTTGCTGAAGAGAAAACCACAGTTTTGTTTCCTACAATTCCTTTCCTGATTTTTTCTACTTCAGAGAACAGAATGTCTGTATCCTTAACTTTCATCAGTTCCCTGACTTTGTCCATCGCATCTTGCGAAAATCCCACAAGGCGTAAAACCGCTCGTGCACTTTTACTAGATTTCAGTGCAGTATCAACGTCATCTACAAATAGAAAGTCGTATTTTAGATTAGATAAACTATCTATATGATCTATCACAAAACGATTAGTTGAGATGAAAATGTCGAACTCATTCGAATACAAACTCTTATTAAGCTCTTGCCTTTGTGACTCTGTAAGACCTGAGTGATAATATATTATTTTTGCTTCTATACCAGAATTAGAGGAAAAAGTCGACAGTTTATCAAGTGCTTGTTTAACTAGACTCTTGGTTGGAAATATTATTATGGATTTCTTCTTTTTATTTGCATAATATAATGAAGCGACTAGACCGAAGGTAGTCTTTCCTAAACCGGGTGGAGCTATAATTGCGAAACTGTCATTTCGTAAGAGTCTTATGATCCAACTCTTCTGGGGACCATAAGGGGGATAACCTATGGCTGTTCTGAATATTTCACTAAACACATTAAATTCGGACAGAATCTCACTTTCCTTTGAAAGCTTGCTCAAAGTACTAGCACTTTTCAAAGCTTTTATCAAGTCGTTTAGGCTGTGAAATTCAGCCTCATCATTAGAAAAACACCTAGTACATACTGAACCTTTACTCAGTCTGGAAGATGAAATAGCTCCTCCACAATTCGGGCAACTCGACTTATATATAGATGGGGGAATCTCCCTCAAGTTTATACTCATTATTCACTAAATTAGTTAGATATTTAAATATCTACTACTTGGTGCCTTAAAGGCACAGATAGCTTATTTAATAACGAAAATATGATCACATCACAATATGAGCCAAAGTTTGAAGTTTAAAGTAAGCGAAGCGAGACAAAGAGACGTAGGAAAGAAGATCGCTAGGTTATCAGAAAGGGCTATGGCAAAGTTAGGAGTTCAGTTTGGTGATTACATTGAAGTGTCCGGCCCTAACGCTACTACCGTAATGCAAGCTTTTCCAGCATCTGATGATATTGACGATGACGAAATCAGGATCGACGGATATGTCAGAAAGAATATTGGTGTGGGGATTGGGGATGAAGTTATAGTAAGAAGGGCTAATGTAACAGCTGCAAATAAAGTAGTTTTAGCACCAACCCAACCCATACGTTTCGATTATAGTTTTGTAGAGTATGTTAAGGATCAATTAATAGACAAACCGGTAACTAAAGGTGACATAATTCCTATCCCTGTTTACACTGGAATCGTAGAGTTGGTAGTAATAAGTACGCAACCATCAAATTATGTGCACATAACTCCTGACACGAATGTAGAAATTAAGGAAGAACCGGTGAAAGAAGGGAGTACAAGTTATCCTAGAGTAACTTGGGAAGATATAGGAGATTTAGAAGAAGCTAAGCAGAAGATAAGGGAAATTGCCGAGTGGCCTATGAGACATCCTGAGCTATTCCAGAGGTTGGGTATTGAACCACCTAAAGGAATTCTTCTTTACGGTCCTCCAGGTGTAGGAAAAACTTTACTAGCAAGGGCATTAGCCAACGAGATCGGAGCTTACTTTATTACTATTAACGGGCCTGAAATTATGAGTAAGTTCTATGGCGAGAGCGAACAAAGATTAAGAGAGATATTCCAAGAGGCTGAGAAAAACGCACCTGCGATTATATTCATTGATGAAATAGACGCAATAGCACCTAAAAGAGAAGAGGTGACCGGAGAAGTAGAAAAGAGAGTAGTAGCACAACTTCTGACATTAATGGACGGAATAAAAGGTAGAGGAAAAGTAATAGTCATTGGAGCTACTAACAGACCAGACGATATTGACCCAGCTCTTAGAAGGCCTGGGAGATTCGATAGAGAGATTGAAATAAGACCACCTGATACCAAGGGAAGGAAAGAGATATTACAAGTACACACCAGAAATATGCCTTTAGGAGAAGATGTAGACCTTGATAAGTTAGCTGAAATGACGTACGGATATACTGGAGCTGATCTAGCAGCATTAGCTAAGGAGGCAGCTATATCAGCTTTGAGAAGATTTATACAAGAGAAGAAACTGAACTTAGAACAGCAAACTATTCCTGCTGATATATTAAAGGAATTGAAAGTGACAATGCAAGACTTCTTAGATGCAATGAAAAGTATACAGCCTTCATTACTACGTGAGGTTTATGTAGAAGTTCCGAAGGTCAGATGGTCAGATATAGGTGGGTTAGACGATGTCAAACAACAGCTCCGCGAAGCTGCTGAGTGGCCTCTAAGGTTCCCAGAGTTATTTACAAAGAGCGGTATAACTCCGCCTAAGGGTATTCTTTTATTCGGCCCACCTGGGACTGGTAAAACAATGCTGGCAAAAGCAGTAGCAACAGAAAGCGGAGCAAACTTCATAGCAGTAAGAGGACCAGAAGTACTATCAAAATGGGTAGGAGAAAGCGAAAAAGCAATAAGAGAAATATTCAGAAAAGCAAGACAAGCAGCACCAACAGTAATATTCTTCGACGAAATAGACGCAATAGCACCAATGAGAGGATTTGCTCACGACAGTGGTGTTACTGAAAGAATAGTCAACCAGCTATTAGCTGAAATGGACGGTATCGTACCACTTAATAAGGTTGTTGTTATTGCTGCTACTAATAGGCCTGATATCTTAGACCCTGCATTACTCAGACCAGGTAGATTCGACAGACTAATCTACGTACCACCACCAGACAAAAAAGCAAGACTAGAAATACTAAAAGTACACACAAAGAACGTCCCACTAGCCGAAGACGTAACATTAGAGGAGATAGCCGAAAAGACGGAAGGATATACTGGAGCAGACTTAGAGGCTTTAGTGAGAGAAGCTACAATTAACGCCATGAGGCAAGCTTATAGAGATTGTGACCAACAAGTTAGAAATTCTTGCCAAGGTAAAGATAATAGTGAAGAATGTTACTTAAAGAATATGAGAGAATGTATGAATAATAAAGCACAAGTTAAAGTAACTAAATCAGATTTCATGAAGGCACTTGAGATAGTGAGAGCTAGTGTAACCCAAGCTGATATACAAAGATATGAGAGAATGGCTAAGGAATTGAAGAGGTCGATAGCATGAAACACTACAAGATTCTTCTTTTCATTGCCGACGGATTAGGTGACAGACCAGTAAGTAAGTTGAATTATAAGACACCTTTAGAAGCTGTAGACAAACCTACTGTGAGGGAGTTGCTTAAATCTTCACTGGTCGGTCTGATGGATCCTATTTCACCGGGTGTAGTTGCAGGAAGTGACACTTCCCATCTTTCTATATTTGGCCTAGATCCAAAAAAGTTCTACAAAGGAAGAGGAGCATTTGAAGCTATAGGGGCTGGGGCTAGGTTAAAAGGAGGAGATGTAGCTTTTAGGGGTAATTTTGCAACAGTAGACAACGAGTTCGTAGTTAAGGATAGGAGGGCTGGTAGAAAGATAGAAGAGGCTGAAGACCTCGTAAGAGAGCTCAACGAGAAAATAAAAGAGATCGATGGAGTTGAAGTGAAGTTCTTCCACGGTACAGAACATAGAGTAGCTGTAGTATTGAGAGGTAAGGGTCTGAGCGATAAAATATCCGACACAGACCCCCATGAAGTCGGTAAAAAAGTTCTTGATAGCAGCCCACTAACAAATAGTGATGCAGCAAAAAGGACAGCCGAGATAGTAAATAAACTTACGAAGAGGATTTACGAAGTCCTTTCACAATCTGAGTATAACAAGAAGAGAATAGAAAAGGGAGAACTACCGGCTAATATTATCTTACTAAGAGGAGCTTCGGAGTACGAAGAATTACCCGCGTTCGAAAGCTACACTAAGCTGAAGGCTGCAGCAGTTTCTGCAACTGCGTTAATTAAGGGAATATGCGAGCAGTTAGGAATGAAAGTAGTGACCCCAGTTGGGGCCACCGGAGGATTGGACACCAATTACATCGGTAAGGCAGAGGAGGCTGCGAAATTGCTGAACGACTACGACTTCGTCTTTTTGCACTTAAAGGCTACGGACGCAGCTTCTCATGACGGAAATGTGGAAGGTAAAAAATATGCTATAGAGATGATTGACAAAATGATCGGAAAAATTCTTGATAGATTTGGAAGTGAGATAGTAATTGCAATAACTGGAGATCATGCCACACCAGTAGAAGTTAGAGAACACACGGGGGATCCAGTACCGTTTATGCTCTATATACCCTATAGTAATTTAGTCTTCGATGACGTTAAGGACTTCAACGAAAGAGAAGCTCGAAAGGGAACTCTAAGAATAAGGGGGCTTGATGTAATGAACTTATTACTTAACTACTCTTATAGAGCAGAAAAATACGGTGCGTAAAGAAACAAAGATGAAGAAGCTCGAAAGGGCTGACAAGTGATGAGCCCGCGCAGGTCGGATGTTTTTATTCACACTTAACTATACTAAACTTGGTGAAGATTTCCATTACTCTTCTTCTTATTAGATCGTCTATTATTAGGACAACGGCTCCTGCATACGGTTGACCATAAAGTATAATATCTCCGTCTTTTCCGTAAATTACTATTGGAATTACTAATAAATCCTCTTCACCCTCCACATACACGACCTTACTAGCATCCGAGTCAATCTCAAGCAGTTCTTTAATTTTCGAAATTGCTGATAACCTTATCAGCCCGGCTTCGTTTTTTACCCTTTCCATGACTGTCCTCTTTTCAATATTAAACTTACGCCTAGTTTTTCCGTCTACTAATGACAGAAAAGGAGTTAAGTTAAGGTCTAATACAGTCTTAGTTACAACATCACCAACTGTTATTATTCTCGAGTTTTTCCTAGATCTAAGAAAGTGGAGAAGTTCGGCATTGTTTGCGAAAAGAATACCGTACGGTTTTGCCAATTGGTTTCTCAGTTCTTGAGGTAAAATAAAACAATAATCTACTTGACTGTAATCGCGTATCTCCACGGTGTCGATGCCCCAAAGACCTTTGCTACTTCAGAATCTTGGCTTATTATGATAACCATCCCGCTCCAATCCTCACTGAAAGACGTTGAGTTACAGATAGGGCATGTAGCTGTCTCCATGGGTACTAGTGCTCTACAATTTTTACAAGCCTTGAATATCTTCTTTTCTGGCATCACTTACTCGCCTTTGAGAGTTCTTGGTTTATCCACTCTAGTTTACCTAAGAATGGTTGCTTCATTGTTAGGGCTATCCTTGGCATTCTAGAACCTCCTACTGATATGCTAATTATCCGTGCTCTCACTCTATCTCCCTTCTGAATGACCTTCTTAGACCTCTCTCCTATAAGAATACCTCTATTTTGATCAAATTTCAGGTTATCGTCAGTTATTTGTGATATATGAACTAGACCGTCAACCGGACCTATATTGACGTATATACCATAGTTATCTACTTGATTCACCTCACCTTCAACTATTTCATGCATCATTGGTGCATAAACTAACATATTGAACTCTACCTCATGGTAAGTTGCGCCGTCTCCGAAGATTATATATCCTTCCTCGTTTGCTTTAGCATCAAACACGCCGAGTACAAGTCCGATATCCTTTAATACTTTTTCTTGGTATTCTTGTCTCAGAATTTGTAACGCGACATCATCGATAGGCTGACCGAAGTAGTCTGGAGGTATTCTAACGATACCCTTGGCTTTAATGAGTTTAAACATAGAGGTATCAGACTAGATAATAAAACTAAGACTTATATTTTTACTCTTCTGCCTAAGGTATAAAACTTTTATACCCATTTTTAATGCTCTTCGTCTTAAAGATAAATCGTTCGTAAATATCGCCATATCATATTTCTTACTTACCTTTAGCAAGTGAGTATCCACGTCAATATTATTGTCCTCCTCATCTATCTCACTCCAATAATTTCTATACGCGTCTAGATACTTTAACGCAACTTGAACTTTCATTTGCATTAAAGGACCGCCTACTTCGGCTAATTTTCTTAACTCTTTTAAGACAGATTTAGTTAGATAAAAAGCCGGTTTATAATCTAAAAACCGAACAACTCTTTCAAATGGGTCAAACCTATCGTAAACATATAACAGAATATTTGTATCTACGAGAATCTTCAGAAATTGATTAGACCCCATCCCACTAATCTCCATCTTCCTCCTATCTGTCTACTTATCACAGCTCTAAGACCTTTATCCCACGCCACAATAGGTCTCTTAAGCTCAACTTCTATCCTATTCGATTTTATGGACTTAATTACACCAAGTGTAGTTGAAGAACCTATAGTGATCATGATCGTTTCCTTCGGTTTTAAATTATCTACTTTTATCAGTTCTTTACTGCCTACTACCCGTTCTAAAAGCTGATAGTCTTCAATGACCATGTCAAAAAGTACGGGTACATCATGGTTGGCTTTCACTACAACGTTTCCAACTAAGCTATCGGCTTTAACATAAGAGGGATCTAATTCAGTACCTATTGCCATCAATCCACCTGGTTTTGCCTCCTTTACTTCAAGGTCTGAGAACCTAATGGAAGTTATTCTTGAATACAAGGGCTGATACTCTACTTTACCACCAGACTTCTCTATTCTAACACCTGGTAATACTTTTATCTCGTCTCCTACCTCTAATTTACCTTGTATTATACTGCCTCCTAATACACCTCCTTTTAACTCATTATAAGATGTTCCAGGCTTATTAACATCGAAACTCCTTATTACTAACATTATAGGAGGTTTAGATAAGTCCCTCTCTGGTGTAGGTATGTATTTTTGTATACTTTCAATTAATGCATCAATATTTATTTTGTGAAGAGCACTTACAGGTATTATTGGTGCACCTTCCGCCCATGTCCCCTTAAGGAACCCCCTGATTTGTTTGTATTGTTTTATAGCCTCCTCCTTAGGTACTACATCGACCTTGTTTTGAACAATAATTAGGTTTTTAATATTTATAATACCTAGCGCAAAAAAATGTTCTCTAGTTTGAGGCTGAGGAAAAGGTTCGTTTGCAGCTACAACTAAAATAGCACCATCCATCAGAGCCGCTCCAGACAACATAGTAGCCATTAGGACTTCGTGACCTGGAGCGTCAATGAAAGAAACTTTTCTCAGAAACTTAGGCTCTTCAGTACTACCACAATGTGCACATGAGGGCTCAGTAACATACGCCTCTGGAACTTTACAACTCTCACAAAATCCTATATTTGCTTCAGCGTAACCTAACTTGATTGTCATTCCTCTTTTTAATTCCTCTGAGTGTTTTGAAGTCCATATTCCAGTAATAGCTTGAACTAAAGTAGTCTTACCGTGATCAACGTGACCTACTACACCTATGTTTACTTCTGGCTGAACTTGTGGCCAAGACAAAAGTTTTTTCACCTAACTAATATAGTATTAACCTGAACTATTTCAGCAGTGATCATATTTCCGCGAACGGTCTTCTTCTTTCTCATACCGTCTTCAGTAGGATAGAAACCGGGAGGGGAGCTCAGTAACAGCCTCCTTTTAGCACCACCTTGAACGTCAAATCTCATCGGGAAGCCTGAGTTATCTGACCCACCGGTTATCTTAAGTTTCAGGGGTACTCCGGATATGTTTACGTCAACTACATCCCCTATTTTTGCCCCTATTAAACTGGGGACTTTTGATTGATCTACTGAGACCTGGAAGGCTTTAGTTCTGTAAGCTATTGCTTCAAACTCATTAGCACCGAATCTCTCTCCCATCTGCTGTGAAATCCATATCTCATTTTGGGGGACGGAGTTATCTACCTCGACCTTAAAGTGACCCTTTATTTTTAACTTTTTATCTCCCTCCTGCTTTTCTATCTCGACTGTCACGAACTGGTCTAAACCGAGATCTTGTTTAGTCTTCTCATTCAGTTTGGCTGAGGGTATTGCTTTTCCGTCCTTCTCTCCCTGATTAACCTGAACTGCATCAGATACTTTAACTTTAACCTTAGCTGTGTTAGGCTCTTTTGTTTGCGGGTCAGATATGACAATCTTGAAGTCAGGCACTCTTTATCCCTTTAAGCTAAATCAAAACACAAGTATATAAAATCGAAGTTAATAATTTGACCTATGATTGGCGTATTACTAGTTTTACACGGAAGTAAAGTTAGTGAGTGGAAAGAAGTTGCAATAAAGTATGCTGACTTACTTAGAAAGTATTTTTCAGTAGTCGAGTACGGGTTCATCGAGTTTAACGAACCTAGTATCACCGACGCAGCTAAGAAGCTTATTGAAAAAGGTGTAGATAGTATAGTTGTAGTCCCACTGCTTTTTGCTGCGGGAACGCACTTTAAGAGGGATATTCCTAAACAGCTTCAATCAGTGTCAAATAAAGTTAAAATAATAGTCGCTGAGCCAATAGGAGTAGACCATAGGGTTGCAGAAATTCTCAAAGAAAGAGTGGAAAAATCATTGAGCTCCTGAAACGAGAAGTTCTGCTTTCTCAGGCTCGTATCTCCATCCTTGAGGTAACTTACCTACCTCTACGTAGTACCTTACTAATCTTCTTATCTTAGACTCGGTCTCCTCTAACCCTCTCTTGGCTTTCTTATCCTTAGGATGCTCAAACAAGTGTCTTCTTATGTTAACAGCCTTCTTTATTAAATTGTATAAATCTTCTGGAATCTTAGGTGCTAAACCTTTCTCCTCTAATATCTGAACTACTTTTTTACCAGCTATTTGCCTAACTAGTGGTACTCCGTATTGGTCTCTCAATATGAGCCCTATCATACTTGGAGGATATCCTTTCTTAGCTAATTCTTCTATAAGTAACTCCACTTCTTCCCTAGTGAACCTAACCCACTTAGGAGCTCCAGTCCTGACGGGTCTAGTAGAGTGACTTTGACCATGAGCTCGTTTCTTATTCACGTCATTCACCTGTTAAACAATGGTTTCAGATTAGTAGTAGTATAACCCTTTCTTTTAAGTTCTTCTCTCACTATTAATGTACCCTTCACCATGTTATCCATCTTTTGAAAAGCCACAGACCTAGGCAAAAGCTTCAGTCCGCAGTCGGGGTTCACCCACACTCTTTCTGGCTTAAAGTGTTCCAATAACATTCTTAAATCATTAGCTACTTCCTCAGGCGACTCCACCCTTCTGTTATGAACGTCTATTACTCCTACTCCTATTTCACCATCCCATTTCTCGAAAAGTTTCACTGGTTCATAATTGTAGTTTTTCAGAGCTAGGTTAATTTGGTCAACTTTTAATCTGTCCAAATAAGGCTCTAGATACGAATATTCACCGTAACACACGTGCATAACGACCTTAACACCAATTCCCTCAATAGACTCATTTACAGCTTCTACTGCCCATTCTACTTCATCCTTCCTAGTGTGGATAGCAGGTTCATCAACCTGGATGACCTTTATTCCAGCCTCCACTAGCTTTTTCATTTCAGTGTTAAGTACTTTTGCCAGATCGAATGCCAGATCTCTCTTACTCTTGTAGTATTCATTGTAAGACCACTCGGCTATTGTATAAGGACCGGTAATCGTTACTTTCAGATAAGGAGTGTAACTGGCTTCCTTAGCAAATAGGGCTTCTTCGAGTAACATAGGCTCTTTATACGTTATCTTACCTACTACAGATGGTTTCCTATAGTAATGATCACCCCATACCCTAACGAAGCCGTAAAACCTAAAACCGCCTAGTCTCTCCGCAAAGAACTCTACCATTTCATCTCTTCTCATCTCACCATCTGTAGGAACATCTATTCCTGCTTTTTGATGGTCTCTGAGCACTGCTATCACAGCATCATTAAACGCTTCCTTCATATCTTGCTCGTTAAGTTTACCTTGATGATATAGTCTTATAGCTTCTCTTAACCATTTGGGCCTTGGATAACTACCGATTACCGTAGTTGGTAAAATAGGGAGCTCATCCATTTAGTATCATCTCCTTCGCCCTCTGTAATATTTTAAACTTTCTCTTTACTATGAGCTCAGGTATTAAATCGTTGAAGGTAGAATTCCCCAAGATTAATTTAGTTATACCCTTCTCTTTAGCGTTATTTGCAATCCTCTTTATTGTAGAGATCTTATCTAACTTAGTGTTTCTTGAGTCCAAAACACCGAAATACACTTGCCTATCTTTGCTGATATTGTATAGCATTCCAATCATGGGTTTGTTATCCTCTGTTACATCAAAGCCGTAAACATCTACTGGTAACTTAAAATAGTCGTCAATGACGTCGAACTTTATGTTGAAATATGTGATAATGTGTTTTTCTTTATTTATTCCGTTAAACATTGTCTTATAGTACTCCTTTAAGTTCTCTAATCTTTGCTTTCTCACTCTATCTTGAAAGAAATAAGGCTCATGTATTTCCACGGCGTCATAGTATTTTTCCGTATCCTTAAGTAAAGAGTTTACTACGTAGGAGTAATCCATCATTAAATCTTCTGTCTTGCCTTTATAGTGCACGTTCTTGGACATATACGTAAATGACAGCGGCCCTAATATAACAGCCTTTAATTTCAGACTTTTCTTTACATTCTTCTTTGCTAATTCCATGTACTTAACGTAATCATTAGATTCTCTGTACTCCAATTTAGACTTAATTACAATATGGCGATAGTAGAAGTTGTTATCGAAAAATCTATCTAACGCTCCCTTTTCAACACCCTTGAGAAAAGAGTAGGTTAAGTCTACTATATCGTCCCATTCTACCATTCCATCTGTTACATAGTCTACTTTATATTCCTCCATTAGTCCGAAGAAATCTTTCTGAAATTTATCTATTTCTTCTATTACTTTAGACTCTTCGACATTACCGTTTCTATATCTAGTTATTATCTTGGCTATCTTTATAGATCTAGGATAGCTACCCACCAGTGCTGTATAGATCTCCATCAAGATAGTTTAGGAGCAAGCAAATAAGTAACTTTCCCCCCTCCTTCCATGCTGAATTCCATTTGCAAAGGTTTCTGATCCGAAAAGGCTAGCTTAGTATAGTCTGACAGTTTAGTTAGCTGTAAAACGTTGTCAATGTAATTAATGTCATAAGTAGCTGTTGCCTCTTTAGTAAACTCTATGTCAGCCAAAGCACCGGTCTCCTTTGTAAACTCACTTTCTACTTTACTCTCTTCACCTCCTCTGATTACTACTTTTTCTTCAGTTGCATATATCGTTACACTGTCTTTACTAACTTGTGAAACCTCACTGATAGCGGTTTTCAGACCTTTCGAGGAAATTGAAGCTTTTACATCGAACTCAAAATTGGCTTCTGGTATTTCAGGGGGTAAAACTTGAATATTCCTTATATTGAAATCACGATTTATAGCACCTATAATAGTCAACTTTACTACCTCCTCGTTATCTGCATCTAATGAAATTGCTTGTTTTCCTTTCACAGCTTTCATCAGTTTCGACATATACTGAGTGTTAAATCCGAATTTGTATTCTTCCTGAACTTCATATTCTTTAAACATTTCTGCAGGTAAATCAATATTAATTAAAGATATTTTTGCCCTATCTACAGCAGTTAATTTTATACCTTCTGGTTTGATTTCAAAAAGAGCTTCATCAACCAACTTAGTGAGAGTTTGTATAATAGCCTTTATGTCTCGTGCATCATCGTAATATACATGCATAAAATAAATTAAGTTATTTAGCTCTTATTTTTTGCGTGATCCTACCCCGTATAATCATTTCTTCAGACAGAAGTAACTCAGGTAAGACGCTAATAACTTCTGGGATAGCCAGAGCACTATCCAAAAAGTTTAAAGTGAGGGCTTTTAAAGCTGGACCGGATTTCATAGACCCTAAGTACTTAAAAATAGCTACCGGTTCACCGGCAATCAATCTAGACATTTGGCTCATGGGAGAGGATGGAGTAAAGCAGACACTAGCAAAATACAGCAAGGGTTACCATCTTGGTATAATTGAAGGAGTGATGGGTCTATATGACGGAGTTGATACTAGATACAGCACTTACGAGCTATCCAAAATAACCCATACGCCCATAGTTCTGGTAATAAATTGTAGTAGCCTAGCTAGCACGGCAGGTGCTATAATAAAAGGACTGAAAGAGTATGGAAACGCTAATGTAAAAGGAGTAATATTTAACCAAGTAGGTTCAACTACTCACTTTAATTATTGTAAAAGATCAGTTCCAGAAGACATCGAGGTTCTCGGCTACATAAACTTCGATAAACAACTTACAATTCCATCAAGGCATTTAGGTCTATACACAACCGAAGACTTCAACAAAGCTGAAGAAGTGATTAGTTACGCCTCCAGACTTGTAGAAGAAAACGTAGATTTAGATAGACTGGTAGAAATTTCACAAGATACAAAGCCGATAGATAATGAAGTGACTATTGAGGATCAATCTAAACAAGAGGGAATCGCCTATATTGCACTGGATTCCGCGTTCAACTTTTACTATGAAGCTAACCTAGACTTCTTAAGGAAAAAATATAAGCTCGAGTTCTTTAGCCCTCTAAATAACGACAGACCTACAGAAACTCCAGACTTTATATATATCGGAGGCGGTTATCCCGAGTTACATCTAGAAGAGTTAGAGAATTCTACTTTGACAAAAGAATGGATAAAGAGAAACTCTGAGCGAGGTGTTAAAATACTAGGTGAATGCGGAGGACTCATGTATCTCTCTAAAGAGTTGATCGATACTCAAGGAAGGTCGTATCGTATGGTTAACGTATTCGATATATCGATAAAGACTAAGGATAGGCTGACTATAGGTTATACTGAGTTAGAGCCGATTAGGATTAATTATCTATCATCTTCCACAATCAAAGGGCATGAGTTTCACGTCTCTAAGCCAACTCAAGTAGGAACTGATGTTCAGTTTGCGTTCAGAAATAAGATCGGAAAAGGTATATGGGAGGGAAAAGATGGTGTATTATACGAAAACGCTATAGGATTGTATTCTCACTTATACTTTTCACGAATTGGAAGTCTGTTGTCTCTTTAACTCCATCCTTTTAACTCTATTAAGAACTTCCAAGAGCCTATCTATATCATTTGTGTAAAGTCTTATTTTGTATGGAAGCTTTGAAGTCTTAGAATCTATCTCTACATATTTCTTCTCCCTGTTCTCTATTATTTCAGCGTTGACCAAATGTCTCGAATGTAAGAATACGCCGCTTTTATCTGTGGATAATATTCCTTTCTCTGTTACTTTATAACTTGAGGGAGCCATAGCGTCCATCATCTGGATTTTTATCAGTCTACGATAGACGAACATGTTGAAAAGATACAGAGCTTCAAAGTAGATTAAGTAAATTGCTAATTTCTCGTATTGTGTTACACTATCTACAATTTTTAATAATACATAGTCATAAAATAGAAATATTATTATTATATACAAAATCATTATACCGAACGACTTAAAGTTAGCTACGGCAAGTTGTTGCATTTTCTGAACATACTCCATATCCTTCTGTATGAGGCTTCCGGCATTCTTCTCTTCAAACAATGTATTTGACTTGTATATCTCACCCATATATTTTCTCTCCGCTAACATAGGGTTACTTTTAGCCATCATAACGCTGGATATCCCCATTATCACGACAATATAAAGGACATAAACAGGCAAGAAGTATTGAGGATAAAGAGATAGAACAAAAGACATTAAAATCATTAGCCCTTGCGATATCAGTATCATCTTCCAGTTGTAGGGATTGGGATATCCTTGAGGATAACCAGACATACTTAATCATACTCTATTAATGTGGGGTAATAAATATCTGTTGTAACATGTCTCTTACACAACGTTTAGTAATTAGTGCGCTATTTATTACATTAATCCTATTGTCAGTGAATAAAGTAACGGTCTTTTCGGGGTTCCAGAGTTCCACTAGCTCTACAATATCCCTACCGTCGTTAGAAATAAAGATAAGCGTTATTCAGGATTACGTTAACTCTCAGTTAAACATAACGTACAATTTTAACGGATTTCAGTTAACGTTTAATGTAACGGATAATACCTCAGCCTTAAAACTGAGGTTGCCTAGCACCCTACATTATGTGGTTTCTCAAACAATCAACTGTACAGAAATTATCATTCCATCCAGCTATTTGCTGATGTATTTTTATAACAACTCATATTTTACAATAAATTTGTATGATTCTTCTCAAAATGCTACTATAGTAGTATCGCTAGTACAAGAAGTATATAACTTGTCAGAAACTTTTTTCTCAACTCTTTCTTCTTCAATAACTTCAAATAATAACCATCCTTTTATTCAATCAACTACAGTCTTATTCTTAATTATTTCTATTCTAGGAATAATTGTATTTGTAACTCTAAGATTTAAAAAAAGAAATTAGTAAATACACTTAAATATTTATAAAAGTATGTTATCTTGCAATGTTACCCCCTAAGGAAGAAATCAAGAGAAACTTAGAATCTGGACTACCGATTTTAATTTATGATTTTGACGGAAGAGAAGAAGAAGTTGACATGGTGTTTTATGCAGGTGCGGTGACATGGAAAAGTATAAACTTATTAAGAAAAGATGCAGGAGGACTCATCTGCTACGTAACTGGTGATAATGAGGCTAAAAAGTTAGGCATAACTTTTATGACGGAAATAGTGAAAGAGAAGTACCCTCCATTGTATAAGAAACCTCCTTACGGAGACGAACCTGCCTTCGCATTATGGGTTAACCACATCTCTACCCGAACCGGAATAAACGATGAGGACCGGGCTAAAACAATATCCGAGTTACATAAGACAGTTAGCATGATAAAGATAAGGGAGGATGAGGCTAGGAATAAATTCTACACAGAGTTTTATGCACCGGGTCATGTCCCAATTTTAATTTCAAGAGGATTAAAGAACAGAAAGGGTCATACGGAATTGAGTACATCTCTACTAGAGTATATAGGATTAGAAAGAAGTGGTGTTATAGCTGAAATGCTGGGAGATGGTAAGAGCCTCTCTAAAGAGAAAGCTATACTCTATGCTAAGAATAACGGATTCCTTTTCATAGAGGGTAAGGAAATTGTGTTAGAGGTGATTAGATGACCTCACGTAAATACGGAGTTGTAGATACAACCTTTTCTAGAGTAGACATGGGAAAAATAGCCATAAGCGTGATAAGGAAAGAGGACCCAGAAGCTGAGATTGTAAGGTATACAGTCCCCGGTATAAAAGACTTGCCTGTCGGTGCAAAGAAGTTATTAGATCAAGGATGTGACGGTGTTATTACTTTAGGGTGGGTAGGAAAGACTATGTTAGATAAGTACAGCTATCTGGCTACAAGTATTGGACTGATCATGGTTCAGATATTAACTTCTAAACACGTAATTGACGTAACTGTTCATGAAGACGAATCTGAAGATGAGGAAAAACTCGTTGAGATCGCGAAAGACAGGGCATCAAAACACGCTCTAAACCTTGTTAAGTTAGTCAAAGAAGGAGGATCAGCTTTAACTAAGTATGCTGGTAAAGGTCTTAGGCAGGGGTATACACATGCAGGAGAACTCGAAGATTAATTTAGCTATAGTCGTAGCTGAATTTAACTACGATATCACGTACTTAATGCTACAAAGGGCAATATCCCACGCCAACTTCTTAGGAGCTACAGTTAGAGTAGTAGTGAAAGTCCCCGGAAGTTACGACATGCCCATGATAGTCAAGGAATTACTAAAGAGAGACGAAATAGACGCAGTAGTGACTTTAGGTGCTGTAATTAAAGGAGAAACTAAGCATGACGAAATAGTAGCAACACAGACTGCCAGAAAATTAATGGATCTTTCAGTAGAATACGGCAAACCTGTAACGTTAGGAATTATTGGACATGGAGTCACACATGAACAAGCTGTAGAAAGAATTGAGGAGTACTCAACTAGGGCTGTGGAGTCTGCAATAAAGCTAGTTAAAAGGGCAAGAAAATTGAAGGAGTTACAGTTAAGTGGGGATGCGACGGTGGTAATTGAGTGAAAACAGTAAAGCTCATAATGGAGGGTTATAAGCAGTGGACTGAAAGTTTAGGAGTCGACAGAGAATGGAAAATTCAAGCTTTCCAACACTACTTTTCTTACTTACTCTACAACAAATTAGCCGAAATTGGAAGTTACGTTATCCCATTTCGTTATGATATTCACGTTATATTAGCCGATGGAGTAAAGGAAAAAGATATAGTAAAAGTAATAGAAGAAATAGATACTCATTCTCCGACTTCTATTAAACTATGTAAAGGTTATCATCAAAAGCCTATCCTTTCAGTGTTTTCTTGTGAAGAAATCGATTTAGACAAGGTACCTGATGAAAGAATACTCGTTGCACATTACGACATTGATGGAATTACTAAACTTAATATACAACAATCGATGGAAAAAATAGATTTTTTGATGGACTACATAAAAGCGGTAGGAAAAAGGCTAGGTTGTATAGACCAATATTTCGGTGGTGATAACTTGGGGCTGTTCTGCTCTGAGGACACTGTTGAAGCACACATAAAGGTAGTTAAGGAGTTAAATGATGTTAAAGTAGGGATAGGTATCGGTTCAAAAGCTAGAGATGCTTTAAGAAACGCTACTGAGGCATTGGACGAGATTAGAAAATTCAGGGAAGAAAAATGGAAAATAATAGGATAAACCTCGGAGGAGCTTTACTCGGAGAAGAACTAGATTACGTTGAGAAAATAAACATAGAGTTTGACGAAAATACTGGAAGAATAACTCATATAGGGAAGGGCTACGACTATAAGGGAAAGGACTTAAGAGGTTATGTTGCTATCCCTCCTCTAGTTAACGCTCATGCGCACACAGCGGATTTCACATTTCCCGAAGTAGAAATAACAAAAAGCCTGAAGGAACTTGTAGGCGATCCAAAAAGTGTAAAATATGAGTATTATAAGAAGTATCGAGATAAAATAGTCGAGAGAATTGCACAATTTTTGAAATATTCCAAGAGTCTAGGAATATTTACAATAGTAGATTTTAGAGAGGAGGGTATTGAAGGAATAAAAATAGCTCTAGAAGCGGACAAAATTGTAGCGGAAGTTAACCATATACTTCTAGGAAGACTTGACGTTTTTTCTGAGGAAGAATTAATTAGACTACACAGCATATCTCATGGCTACGGGTTACCTTCTGTGAATAGTAATAGTAAAGACGAATTAGCTAAAATCAGCACTGTGTTTTCAGATAAGATTAGAGGTGCTCATGTTTCCGAGACTAAGAGACATTACTTAAGGGATGACCTCGAGTACTTGCTAAGTTATTATAAGCCGACTCTCCTGATTCACGGGACTAATTTAAATGAACCTGACTTCGACTTGATTTCGGATATTCCCTTAGTAGTTTGTCCCAGAAGCAACCTATGGTTCTCAGCTGGTATACCTAGAATAGCTGATGCAATAGAAAAAGATGTAAAGTTACTTTTCGGTACAGATAATGGTGCATGGATAGATTATAATTTATGGAAAGACCTTGAGTTAGCGTATCTCTTATCGAGAGTTCAAAGACCCCTTACGGATTTTTCGAAGGAAATTCTGAAAGGAGCGACAACAACTGCTTACAGAATATTTAATCTAAACTACGGTGTAGAAGAAGGTAAAACGTTTTTGGTAGTCCTTCTAAAAAAGGATGAATTAAGTTGGGCTCACAATATTTATTCTGCTATCGTTAAAAGAGGTTCTAATCTAGTTTCTCATAGTCTTGGTGCTATCCAAAACCTCAAATGACCTCCAGATTCAGTAGTAGCTTCTCCCCTTAACGGCACATTAGTTCCGAAGCTTACGGTAACGTCCTCCGAGAATGCTAATGCCTTAAAAGCTGTCTTTAGTACTTCTATCTTATAGAATGATCTACTCTCTGCCTCTATAGTTACAGACTTTAGGGGTTTATCTTGGTGTAGCTTAGCTTTATAAGATTTACCACTTTCTTCTATAGAGAACTCAATCCCGTTATCGTCAGTGGTACTTATTTGAATTTCTTCCTCTGTTACAATACTGGCATCAGACAATATCTTCTTCAGGATTGATCCGTCTAACGAAAAGGAGACCGGAAGTGAGACTTTAGGTTCAGTTAAGCGTTGTGTTTCTACTTTCTCGCCCTTGACATAAATATTGCTTCTAAGTCCACTTTTTTCGTCTCTTAAAGTTATTTTTAATCCAGCGTCAGTTTCATCTATCATTACTGAGGTAGTCTTGCTCTTAGCTTTACCTAGAATCTTCTTTACCTCATTTAAGTTGATTTTTACACCGACTGGCTTATCGATTGAGTAATCCTCTAAGTATTCCTTAGATATAACGAGGACTCCCATTAAGGACTTATCGTCCGTTAAATAAGAAGAATAAATCGAATCCTCTATGAAATTTAAAACTACTTCATCAGCTATTTCGTTCAACCCTGCTAATAGTGAATAAAAATCTTTAGCATTAGAATAAACAACTTTGATCATTCTTCTTCCTCAGATGTTTTTTTGGCTTTAACTTTTTTAGACTTTTTTGCCACTTTTCTTTTCTTTTTATCTCTAGCAGAATATCTATTTTTCAGTTCATTAAACATTTTCTTTGCTTCCTCAAGGCTTATTTTGTCGTCCAATAACTTATCCCATATCTCGGTGTTTTTCATTAGCAACTCTATATCAGGAATTGTCATGGAGGCGAATTCTTCTTCCTCACCACTTTCACTTGTTTTCTCCTCTGATTCTTCTTCCTCGTTCGGAGCTATTTCTTCTTCTAACTTCTCCTCTTCCTCACTTTTTTCCTCCTTACCCTCCTCGTCTTCGTCAAACATGAACATCACCCTCGTAAAACTGAACTAAATATATGAATCTCCCTAATAAATCTCTAGTCACGAATACCCCTCTAGGCAGTTTCGGAAAAGTCTCGTATAATGTGTAATACATATCCAAATCAGAACCTCCAAAAAACTTACTGATATACTCAAGCTCTCCAGGCTCAACTATATTAAATGCGTAGAATAAACCAGCATTCGGAATAACGTCCTTCAAATAATCCACGCTTTGTGATATTAGCAGAAAACCAAATCCAAACTTTCTACCTTCGGCTAAAAGCCTTTCAATCAATTGTTTGCCTGACTCCTTACTAAGTAGAAAAGGTGCCTCATCTATTATTACTAAGTTTTCTATCTTACTCGATTTACGAGAGTACATTAAACTTTGTATTGATTTAAGAATTGTTTCCATTATAATATATTTAACTTCATTTGTAGGAACACTAGAAAAGTCTAGTATATAAGAAGAGTTAAGTAACTCCTCGAAGTTAATACTGTTAGACTGAAAAACTGTTGAGGATAAATACTGTAGATATGGCTCTAGAGATTGATATTTGTTAATTTCTTGTGCACTTAAAGCGTTCTTCTTGTGACGCTCAAGGAGTAGTAATACGTCCCTAAAAGTAGGAGGGTTTTGAGACCAAGTAGAAGGGTCGTCTGGGTCTAGACCTTTTTCGGCGTAAGCCTCAACGATTAAGTTAGTTAACTCAATAGCTTGAATATTTCCTAGATTAAATAAACTCTTAAGCATGTATGCGATCTCTAATGCTCTCTCCTTCGGATTTCGATTAAAGAGACTCAAGGGATTTACCGAAATCTGAGAAACGTCTACTCTCTTAACTTCATTTAGGTAGTATTCTCCGTGTAAGTCAAATACGAGGAAATTAACACTAAGTTTAGAGGCTAAGAGCTTAGCAAAATTGGACTTACCAGAACCACTGGTGCCGACTACAATAATATTATAGTTCTTAGTTTTCGAAAAGTCAATACAATAATTAGCCTTGATACCTGACCATTTATACTTTCTGCTACTGTTAACCCTTATTACACTTGAGTCTATTATGCCGGACTTACTTAGTATTCCTACGATGTTTCCTAGGCAGATACCTTGTTTACTGATTTCCCCTCTTGGAGTTAGAGAATAAGGAGTTGCAAACCATGAGAGTAATATTAAAGGTAGGTCGTAGTAATCCCCGAAAAGAGAAATACCTATAACATTTAACATACTACCAGCTATGAGAGGCAAGTTCCCGTAAAAAAGAAAAAAATAGAGAGCTATTACTAATGTGAACCCGATGAGGGCTATTTTAGGCTTGAACTTGTATCCAAAAAGGGATAATTGTTCGAACCAAGTATCTGACATGTTTCTTCTAATAAACCACCCTATAAAACCTATGAATAAG
Organism: Stygiolobus sp. CP850M; assembly: GCF_037389425.1. NCBI lineage: Archaea > Thermoproteati > Thermoproteota > Thermoprotei > Sulfolobales > Sulfolobaceae > Stygiolobus > Stygiolobus sp. CP850M. Next base: position 15,329 of record NZ_JBBHKR010000062.1, on the reverse strand, counting down.
GCAGAAATAAAGTAGGTAGACGAAAACGTAAGCAAGTCAAGAAGAAAGAAAAAGGATAGGGACTGTTGTTGAAATAAAGAGTACGTAAAGAGGATAAGGGGGTAATATAAAATTACCATAACTAAAGAAGTAAATATAAATTCAACTAGAATTCCATCAAGGAAGAAAATCACCAAAAGCTCAGCAGACTCCACAGCTGGGTAAATATAGTACGGAATTACAATTAAATTAGGAATTGCATACTTAATGAGTATAAATTCAAGAACTATCAAAGATGTCATAATAGCGTGCTTTTTAAGCATATTTTATTTTAAGCACCAAATCACAAGATTTTATGGCTTCATGATAAACGTTTCTCAGAGTTTTTACAAGAAGTTATACGAGTTAGGATATAAGAGTCTTACCCCTATACAAGAAAAAGCTATTCCGAAAATTTTAGAAGGAAAAAACACATTAGTTGTAGCCCCAACTGGATTCGGTAAAACCGAAACAGCGATATTTCCGATTTATTATAAAATACTAAAAGAGACCCCGCCCAGGATTTCAGCAATTTATATTACACCTCTTAGGGCTCTAAACAGAGACATAGAAAATAGGTTAAAAAGATTAGGAGAAGCATTAGGAGTTAAAGTAGCAGTAAGGCATGGTGACTCCTCTCAGTCGGAAAGAAAGAACGTAATAAAGGATCCTCCAGACGTACTCCTTACTACTCCAGAGACTTTAATGTACCTGATTATAAATAAAGATATGAGAGAATTACTAAAGAACATACGTTGGATAGTCATAGACGAATTACAAGAAATGTTGGATGAGAAAAGGGGATATGAATTACTTCTTGTCTTCGAAAGGTTGAAACACCTTACTGCCCAAAGAAAACCGCAGATGATAGGATTATCTGCTACAATCGGAGACGTAGACATAGCCAAGAAGTTCTTAGGTGATGAGGTAGAGGTAGTTAAGATTGATAAGAGAAAAGATATGCAAATTACCCTAGTGATACCTAGCATCGATCAAGAGATCATAGACCTCTCAGTGAAAACCGGCCTAAACCCAGAGACCTTATCTAGGATAAAAGCCTTAGAGAAAATAATTAAAGAGGAAAAGCCAGTTCTGATATTCACTAACGTAAGAGAAACTACGGAGTTCTTGGCTAACGAGTTGACAAAACTAACAGATTTAAAGATCCTTACTCACCACGGCTCTCTATCAAAGGAAATTAGAATAGATGCTGAAAACAGATTCAGAAAGGGAGAAATAGACGCCTTAGTTGCGACATCAAGCCTTGAATTAGGTATAGATATTGGTTTAATTAACGCTGTAATCCAGTATATGTCGCCCAGACAAGTTATAAGATTAGTGCAAAGAATAGGGAGAAGCGGCCACTCTCTAGATAAAATTTCGCGAGGATACTTAATGCCATCAGGAGATACTTATGATATCCTCGAGTGTAAAAGCATACTCGATAGCTTAAGGGAAAGTTATCTTGAAAGTCCTATAGTAGAACCAAAACCCTACGACGTAGTAGCTCATGAAATAGCTGGTATGGTACTCGAAGGAATAACAGACCAAAAGGAAATATTCAAGATAGTAACGTCCTCGTTCTTATTCTCTGACTTAACAGAGGAGGAGTTTGAAAAAATCCTCAGTATCCTCGAGTCGGCTAGAATTATAAAGAGGAATAAAGAAAACGTCCTTCCCTCATATAGGGCATGGAGATATTACTATACAACTAATATGATACCGGATTCAATAAGAGATTACCTCGTAATAGATCATATTAACAACTCAAAAATAGGGTCTCTAGATTACGAGTTCGTAGCTACGCTCGACGAGAATTCCGTTATAGTCTTAGGGGGAAGACTATGGAAAATCGTTTCGATAGAAGAGAATAGAGTATACGTAGAGCAAACGTCTCTAAAATCGGGCGTCTTACCGAACTGGTTCGGGGAGTCTATTCCGGTAGAAAAGGAAGTAGCTTTGAAGGTGTACGAATATCTTGAGAAACTCGAAAAGGGTGAAGGTTTAGAACTACCTGAGAACGTGATTGATAGATTAAGAACACTTGTGGAAGAACAGAAGAAGAGAGGATACCCACTACCCTCTAGGAGTACAAGCTTGGTAGAAATAAACAATGACTTAATTGTAGTCCACGTAGCTTTAGGTACTAGAGGGAACAACACTTTAGGTGCGGTTCTGTCATTGCTACTAACCAATCTAAAGGGAGTGAAGACCAACTACAGAGCTGATGCTTATCACATAGCTATAGCGTCCGTAATCCCCTTAAGTGAAAATGACGTTAAAAGAGCTATTTCTATATTAAATAACATTACTATTAATGAATTTAAGGACTTGATTGGGAGGGCTGTAAGGGATAGTCCTCAGTTTAAGTGGAAACTTTTAGTAGAAGCTGAGAGGTTTGGTGTGATAGATAGAGAAAAGATCTCAGACCTACAAATTATGCAAACTGTCCTTAAGGCTTTCGCAGATACAGTAGTTGGGGAAGAAGCTGTAAAGGAATTAGTATATAAGAATTACGACTTAACAATCTTTAACGACCTCAAACACATTTCATGGAAAATTTTACAAGTGCCGAGCTTCTCACCTCTCGCTAAAGAGTTCTTGGACAAGCTTCTGGTCTTATCCCACTCGGACGACAAAGGAGCTATGCTAGAGATATTCAAGCGTAAACTTAGTAACTGTGAAGTTTGGATTTCTTGTTTATTATGTAATTGGAATCAGAAAGTAACCTCTTCTTCGGCGCCACAAAAATGCCCTAAATGTGGTTCTATCTTCTTAACGATAATTGAGAATGACGACGACTTAAAAATCCTTAAGAAAATTAGAGAGAACCAGAAAATCAATAAAAAGGAAGCTAAGAGGCTAGAAGCCCTGAGAAACTTAGCATCAATGTACTCGATCTATAATAAGTATGTGGCAATAGGAATGTGTGCAAGAGGAGTAGGTGCTAGTAACTTGGGAAAAGCCCTTGATAAGCTCAAATATGGGGAGGAAAAGTTTTACGAAGCTTTACTTGATGAAGAAAGAAAGTTTTTAAAGAATAGAAAATACTGGCAATAGGTTTAAATCCATCCTTATTTTTTGATTCATAGGTAATCCTTATGTCGATAATAGAGGTAGGCAGGATTTGTGTTAAGACCAGAGGAAGGGAAGCCGGTGGGAAATGTGTAATAGTTGATATAATTGACGAGAATTACGTACTAGTAACTGGACCTAAAGATGTAAATGGAGTAAAGAGAAGAAGAGTTAATATATTACATATAGAGCCAACAGACAAAAAGATAAACATAAATAAAGGAGCAAATGATGAAGACGTAAAGAAAGCACTACAAGAAGCGGGTCTCATGGATTACATGAAGGAAACAATAAAACCTAAGATACTTGTGATTTAATATGTATAAATTTTTAGAAAAGATAGATTATTTTTGTAATTACAGTAATAGTTGGAATATACTTCGAGAAGCTCAAACAGATGATAAATACGGCTTCTATCCCGACAAAAGACCTATAGAGGCCCTGATAAGAAACGCAATAATAAACTTAGATAAGCCAGCGGGTCCTACAAGTCATGAAGTTGCATATTGGGTTAAGAAAATGTTCAACTTGAACAAAGTAGGCCATGGGGGGACCCTAGAGCACGTTTAACGTGCGGGGAGACCCAAAAGTAACGGGAGTATTGCCAATAGGAATGGAAAATGCAACAAAACTGATGAGCCTTATTAGTAAGGCTGGTAAAGAATATGTCTGCATTATGCAAGTACACTGCGATTACAAAATGGATGAGCTCAAAGAGATAGTTAACCAATTCATTGGTGAAATATATCAGAGGCCTCCAGTAAGATCTTCAGTGAAGAGAAGGACAAGAAAAAGAAGAGTATACAGTATAGACATTCTTGAGACTGAAGGAAGATTGGTACTCATGAAAATAGCCTCTGAGCCTGGTACTTATATGAGAAAAATATGTCATGATATCGGGATATTACTTGGTTGTGGAGCTCACATGAGAGAACTAAGAAGAACGAGATCAGGAATATTCACCGAGGATTCAAACTTAGTTACTCTCCACGAGATCTCAGAGGCATTGTACATGTATAAACACTGCAAAGATGAGAGTGACCTAAGAAGAGTTTTGCTTCCCATGGAATTTGCAGTGTGTGGAATTCCAAAAGTGGTAATCGATGATGACGCGGTTAATGCCATTACTTACGGTGCTACATTAAATGCACCGGGTGTAGTGGCATTTCAGAACTTTAAGAGAGGTGAAAATGTGGCCATAATGACACTAAAAGGAGAAATTGTAGCAATAGGGGAAAGTAACATAAACAGTAACGAAATACAAAATATGAAGAAAGGAATTGTAGTAAAACCTAAGAGAGTCTTAATGGAAAGAGACGTTTATCCGAAGGGATGGAAAAAGAATGAAAAAGATTAAAGAAATAATTTTTGTAAACGATGTAGTTAACGGTATACCCTTGTCTTTAGAGAGTTCTTATGGTCTATTCTCTAAGGATAAACTAGACTTAGGTACTAAAGTAATGCTAGAGAACCTAATAATACCCGAGAGCGGGGTAGTTGCCGATGTAGGTTGTGGTTATGGTCCAATAGGAATTTATTTGGCATTAAAAAACCCTAATCTTAAGGTTTACATGCTTGATGTTGATAAGAAAGCCGTCTATTATTCCAGAAAAAACGTTAGTAGGTACGGACTTGAAAACAGAGTCCACGTTATCCAAAGTGATATATTTGAAAACATACCATCAGAGATTAAATTTAATGCAATTTACTCTAATCCACCCTTAAAGGCTGGAAAAGCATTCATAGAGAGACTAGCAAGTACTAGCTACGACAGAGTTACCGAAGGTGGACTAATACAGCTCGTAGTATACAAGGGTGAAGAAAACGTGATTAATTTATTTAGCCAGAAATTCAAAAACGTTGAGGTTTATAAGAGGATTAAGGGATACTCGATTATAATTGTAAGGAAAGACTGAAGTTAAGTATTAAAGGAATAAAATAAAATATGATGATTGCCGGGGTGCCCGAGCGGTTAAGGGGCTGGCCTTGAGAGCTTACTGGGATAGCCAGTACGGGTCACCGTGCGCGGGTTCGAATCCCGCCCCCGGCGTTATTATCTCCTTAAAAAGGTAACACTTGCTAACAAAGACTGTCATTTAGCTATTAGATAGAACAAGAACAAATAGCACTTCGAACTTCTTTCAAGAATTCTTTTAGTTTTTTATAATATAAATAATCATTTTCCTTAATATATTAAGACCTTATAATTAAACTATCAGAATAGAAGTTTTAATTTACTCAGCTCTGTCCTATGTGGGTTACCCGTCAGCAGCGTCGTAGAGAGGTCCATCCTAGTTAGCGTACCCATGATGTCTGCTCTATTCAACGCCGTCATATTAACCATGGTAGTCATGAGCCTTAAGTTGGCCGAATACTATGGAATAGCAAAGTCTGCCTTAGCAATAGGCATATACTCAGGTTACATATTAGCTTTCTCCCCTCCCACTTACCTGATTTTATTCATGGGTTCCATCATGGCATTATGTTTAGTCCAGATATTGTTGCTCTACTATTATGCTAAGCTCCAGAAACTGATGTTCGGGTGATTTTCATGTTACTCAAAATTAAGCTCAAAGGAAAAACTTTTTTAAATCACAAGTGAGAGGGTCTCTAGCGTTCCTAAAGAACGTGGTTCCGCTGGTAAGGAACCAGAACAGAGTACTCTTTGTTGACTACTTGGACGACAAGGTAAACTTGGGAGGGTACAGAGTTCCTTTCTTCTTAGAGGGACAACTCTACTTTTACGAGGTCATCGAAGTCCCCGAAGAATACGTCCCCTACCTTCCGTGCATAGCCAAGGCAGTTGAGGAAAAGCTTCTACCCCTATACAGAAATAAAAGGCTCTCCTGTTCAGAGGGTCTTACGGTGGTGATAGAATGATAGACCCCCTAGTTTGCGACGCGTTCAAGAGGTTGAAGGACGGTACGCTCATGATGGAGGTGGACGGCGTGAGGATATTCTTTAAGGAGGAAATTACTCCAGGGATAATTTGCGATTTGACCTTAAGGTCTACCAACTACAACTTGATGTGCAAGATAGTGTGTGACGTAAGGAAGGAAAAAGTAGCGATAGTTTCGTGCAACGGCTTCAAGGGCGACAAGGTAAAGGCTAAAATCAAGGAATCCATGAGGAGGGCGGGAATACTTTACTCCTCGTGAGGGGCGAAATGTTTTAAATCTTGACTTCTTTTAATATTATTCTCTTTTATTCTTTTTTCTTGTTAACACAATATATTATTTATTGGGAATTTTTCAGTAACGTACACTTCAACGTTATTCTCTAGCTCCAACCCTTACTTGTAGGCCTATCTACTACGGAATTAGCAGAGTTCATCACCCAAGCGTAAGCTTAGAACTTAAGCTTAGCGTCAACAACCCGATGAGACTAGTCTATAAAGGCCTTTCGAGCTTGTGTCCGGGGTTCAAATCCCCGCGGCGGCACCTTAACTACATTTGCTGATAATTTCGGACAGTTTTCTCGATAAGACGACTGCCAAAAGAGTAAGATTTGGTAACAATAATTAAAACAATCTGTACGTTTAAGCCTTTATCTTTCCCCGAAACGATACTTATACGTCTCAATCTTACTCCTCAAATTGTCAACCAACATTCTAGTCTCAAAGCTTACATTCTTCCCCTCCATAGCCTCCTCAGCCCTTGCCAGATACTCCTTAGCCCTCAAGTAGAGGTCTTTATTATCATAAGCTACAGCATTCTGCAAATACATCATGCCGAGCATGGCCAACTCTGCAACATAATTCTCTGACTTCTTATCTGAAAACTCTAACGCTTTCTCATACCTCTTAATCACTTTTTCATCAATAGGTTGTCCACTCTCCGGAGAAATCATAAACTTAGTACTAGCTTCTTTTCTCCTTATTCCAGGTGGTCTTATCCCATGCCTCATAAGATATCTGTCAAGGTAAGTGGATAATATAGCACCTAATGTCGAAAATATTAGAGCGCTTAAGGTAGCGGATAATATAATACTATGCGAAAAATTATAAATAATGTTATAGGCTAAAATAGATACTATAGTTGATGGTAATCCATCAAGTAATAGGATGAGCAAGACATATTTTAAAGTTGATATCTCTTTTGTAGGACCAAAAATGATCTTTCTTCTCTCAGCCATGATGAATACTACCCTTAAAAATATCGACAATATAAATATATTTTACACTAATAAAGTTTTACTAAGTGTTTGCCTGGAAAAAGACTACAATACCTAAGATAAGAAGTGACACTAAGTTTAGAAGGACTGTAATCTCGGCGTAAGGAGTCAAGAACGTTCTGAAATATGAGGCAATAATTAACCCTATAGTATTACTTACAACTCCTTGAACGCTTCTTATTCCAGAGGCTACTATTCTATCCTTATTCCTAACTGAAGACATTGTATAAGCAGTGTTTGAAGTAGTAGCTATTCCAGAAGACACACCCAGTAAAAATTCTCCCAAAATGACGTTGAAGAAAAGAGACAAGGAGGATAAGGCCATTGAGACAAAACCGAAAGACGCAACCCTTAACTTATACTTATCGTGAAGCTTACCAGCGTAAAATGAGACAAATGTAAAGGAAAGAGGGTAAAGGAGAACTAACGAGCCAATGATTAGGGCAGGTAAATGTAAGGAGTATAAATAAAATACAAAGAAAGCGGCTATCATATTCCTTGTAATTGAGTGTAAAAAGCCCGAAAGACTAGTTAAATAAAATACCTTACCTAACTTTATTTTCCACAAAGTCATAACTAGACCTACTAAGGATAGTAATAAGAACGGTGGGTAATATAGTCCTAAGATTATACCGTCAAATATTAGCGAAGTATAAATTATATTAATCCCTAATCCCGACTTTGCATGTACCTCGTTAAGGGATAGTATTAAGAACAGTGAGATAAAGGAAAGAACCGATGTTATCGCGAATAAATATTTCCAATTAATTTCAGCAATTATTCCTCCAAGGGGTAAGCCAAAAACGTAACCCAGGCTAACTATAGTGTGATTTAACCCTATCATTTTCCCTCTCTCCTCATCTGAGCCTATAAGACTGGCGTAAGACAAAGACGTTAGAAGAACCATTGAAGCCCCAATACCCTGAAAAATCCTAAGAATGAGTATAAGTAAAAAAGAGTTAGAAAAAATTATGAGAAAGGACGATAAAGCCATTATCATTGTCCCTAGTATTATAACCATTTTTACTCCAACTTTTTCGGCTAAAAGTGAAAATGGAATGGAAAGTAAGACCTCAGTGACGATATAAATTGACAATAGAGTTGAGGCTTTTACATATGTTATTGAAAAATCTTTAGCTATTAATGGAATGACCATCAATATCATTGTAGCCTCAAGTGAAGAGATAAACGAAGGTAATGAAGAGAAAAGGACTGATTTAGATAATTCATTCATCCTTACACTTCACCTCCAGGTTTTTACATATTTGTTCTAAAACCGATAATAGATTGTAATATACTCTCTCTTCTTTTACCAATTCTTTTTCCTTGTCGATAATTAATATATCTACACCCATTATTTCGAATTTTTTATTTTTAATTTCTAATCCGTATCTCTTGCCATTAAAAGTTGACCTCCCTATCCATTCGCCGAACCCTATGTTGTCATTCCATGCCACGTTAATTAATTCGAATTTGTAATCAGGAAATGTCTTAAAAAAACTTCTAGGTACTTTTTAAATTGTTCTTTCCCCTTAATTACTCTAGGATGCTCACCTGGGTGTATATAAACTAACTCGTCTGTGTAAAAACTTAACAAATATTCTATGTCGTGTGAATTCCATGCTTCTATGAAATCTTTTTCAAATTTTTGATAATTAAACATATTTCTTTACCATTTCAAGCTTATATAACACAAGTTAAAAATCTTGCTGGTAATAATCCTAGAAGATTTAATATGTTCACTATAAATTCACTTTATTTCTACAACGGGATATAGAATAATTTAATGCGTTTTAATGAGTTATGCTAGTAGAGACGAGCAGAAGATAATACTAACTACTACTTGACTCTATTTGGATTATCTTAGATGAAGTATTTTCATACGTTAGTCCTTGCCTAAAAATTTGTTTATCACCCTTCTCTTCTTCATAGCGTAACAATTTATAAACGTTTATATATTCAAAGAAAATTACTAAGTTAAAGACTATCAGCCTTAACAATTAATCTTATGTTCATGTCAAAGCATACTATTGTTCTTGAAAAGAAATCATCTCTACCTAAAATTAGGCTGGGATATATACCCTCACCTAAGTTTACGAAATCTAAAGGTGCTACTGGTATCTGTAACGTCCCATTAAGTTCTACGAAGTGAAATTTTATGCTATACCTTTCTTTTGGAGTGAGTATATTAGAAATTATAACTTTATCGACTAAACGGCAAAGGCTGAGGAGGTCATGAAGGAAAAGAATATGAGCTTTGAGACTAAATTGCTTGTTGTTAATTTGAGATATAAGATCGAGACTTACAAGTACCGCTTTAGAGAAATATAATAAGTGAAATTATTGCGTTTATATAAAAAGGATAACGCAAAAGCAATGAAGCTAGTTCTGCTAAAATTAGTTTAGTTCTTGCTTTTAATGTATTACAGACTTTTTAATATTAAGAAACTTTATATCCATTATTTATTAAAACTTTTTAGAGTAAACGAGAGTTAAAAAATAGCTGATTAAACGTTATATTGAGGTGATAAACGATAGAGTTTGAAGATCTTACACAGAAATTTGATATTATAGATGATATCGTAAAAAAGAGAAAGCAATATATAGATAGATTAAATAAAGGTAATAAGGTAGAATTTGAAATTAGAGATCATATACAGATAGGAAACTACTCTTTCGCATTTGTGAAAGCTAAGGACGGGAAAGTAGGATACGAGGTCATAATTAAGGAAAAGGATAAGGAGTATCATTTCATTGTCGCAGAAGAAAATAGAGGTCACGTTGTAGTACTAAATATTTTGGAGAATATTGGAAGAGAAGGAGATAAGAAAGTATTTACTGCTGAATCTTATCTATTGAGAGAAAATAAGGTAACTAAAGTAGTGTCAGGCAGATATGAAATAAAAGGAAACGCACTTTCAAACGTTTTGACTAGTTATGAACCAGAAAAAATAGAGATAAAAAAGGTGAAATAAGATGTGCGTAAAGAATGATCCACCAGATCCAGATGCTTCTTATGTTTGTTTTTATGAGTGTCTCGTATACGACTGTGCTGGTGACAATGACATAGAAGTTTTAGATGGAGTTACATGAACTGATTACTGTATAGGTTTAGCTGTTGCATGTAACGTTCAGTAGGATTTACTGATGAACAAGAATTAATATTTTTTATTATTATATTGTACATTTTTTAAAAGGTGATGCTAAATAGAATCAGTCTTTAGGTATAGAAGGAAAAACTTGCTATTATCTCTAGTCAAAAATTCAGAAACTTTATTGACATAGTATAAATCTTCTTATCTATTTTGCCATTAGCTATTTGTACTATCTATTCCTAAATTTAAGAGTTCTTCTTAAGTGTAGCCTATAAATTCCTAATCTTCTAGTAAATTGAAAAACACAATAAAATTTGTATCATATTCTTACTGATAAATATTATTGTTACATTTCTAGAAACTTTAGATGTTCCTAATCATCCTCCTCTCATGATAATATAAAAACTATTTTAATTCATGAAAAAGATTAGGGAGGTGCCGCCGCGGGGACTTGAACCCCGGACAACCCGGTCCCTGCGTGATCCGGCCTTCAGCCGGGCGCTCTCCCGGGCTGAGCTACGGCGGCATTATTATTTTATGAAGAATGAATTTATAGGTTTAATGGTTAATGTTTCTGTTGGGACCGGGCGACACTCTGTTGAGTTCCCCAAGTTTGGGGTTACGATGATACAGAGTCTCCAGAGGTCCCTACAAGCACTATTTTTAATGAATTTTAGGTATTACATGATGAATATAATACTTTAGTTAGTGCTTCAAATAGGTAAGAAAAGGTCTAATAAATCTCAAATGCACCGGATTATATACTATCTGTATGATGTGAAAAGAGTTGTAATAATGATATATTATAACTAAGTGCGGCCGCCGGGATTTGAACCCGGGATTACTGGCTTTCCTCTAGCTCATTGGAAGGCCAGCGTCCTAATCCAGGCTAGACGACGGCCGCAATTTTAATTATATAAGAGGTGGATTTTAAAGTTGATGATGAAAAGAGGGTCGTGTGATCCGTGAGCTAACGCTGGAAATGCTGACTTCTCTCTCTTAAGCACTATTTTCCCTCCTAGCCCCTTATAAAAATCTGATTTTTCCTACTTGTGTATAATAAGCTGGAATAATGTTTTTGTATAATTAAAACAGATATATTCTGATTGACATGTATGAGATCCTTGGAAAAACCTGCCAATAAACCGTTTGAGTTCTATGCAGCCTACTATCCGCCGATTTATGCAGGCTTTAAGGCTACAACTATAGACGAACTAATAGAGGGTATAAAGAAGGTCGACGGGTTTTCAATCTTTTATCACGTATTTCACCCTCTGTTTTCGAGCCATGTAGTACCAGAAGATATGAGTAACGACTTTGCAATATGGATAAGAGATGAACTAGGTGATAGACTTTTAGCTCAAAAAGTATCTGATATAGAAGGAAAAGAGCCAAGGACTGTTGAAAACGTAAGGGAAGATTTAATAAAAATTTTATCCGAGGCGAGGATCTCGAGAACAGCTAATAAACCATTTTACTTCATAACTTGTAAACCAGTAGTGTATAATACAGAGAGAGTAGCAAAGAGCTTGGCCGAGTTCATTGACATAATCGCTTCAATAAGTATTAGGTCTATTGCCTATCACTTTATCTTTAGGCGTATTATTGGGTACGAAGATAAGAATGATTTCTCAAAATGGATAGAAGATAATTATGGATTGACTGAACTATCAAAGAAGCTTAGTTCACTTGACCCACAGACCTATACTGATGAGGAGATGTTAAGGGAAGATCTTCTAAAAATATTTGAGCAGGAGATGTTGTTAAAATGATAGAGAGATACGCAGAGATTATAGGAGAAAATGAATTGGATAGTATTTTTAAAATAGCCGAAAAACTGAAAGGTTTATCAATCTTTCACGTTAATTCTACTCCAGCTGGAGGAGGAGTAGCGGAGATTCTAAGTAAGCTAGTTCCCTTGATGAAAGAGTTAGGAATTAACGCGGATTGGAAGATTATAAGAGGGGATCCTGAGTTTTTAAAGTCACTAAGTCCTTTCATAACTCCTTACAAAACGGATTAGGAGAGCTATCACAAGGTGCATTTGAGATTTATAGAAAATGGCAAGAAATAAACGGTAACGAACTTGATTTAGATTATGATGTAGTGTTTATTCACGACCCGCAACCAGCCGGGCTAATAACCTTCAGAAAGAAAGGCAAATGGATATGGAGATGCCATATTGATATATCAAACCCGTATCAACCAGTATGGACTTCTTACGTGAATATATATATAGAAAAATGATTCAGCAATAGTATTTTCAGACGTATTTATGAGGGACGACTTAAAGAATTCCCAGTTTATAATTCCTCCATCTATAGTTCCCTTGAGTATAAAGAATAGAGACATTCCAGAGTTTACAGTAAAGAGAATCTTGCATAAGTTCAACTTAGATCCAGATCGCCCTATTATAACTCAAGTATCAAGATTTGATAGAGCAAAAGACCCGTTAGGTATTATAAGGGCTTATAAATTAGTTAAGAAGCATGCAGATATACAGCTAGCTTATGTAGGTAGTCCAGCAGCAGATGATCCTGAAGGGGAGATCGCGTATAGAGAGACTGTTCAAGCCACTGGAGATGATAAAGACATTAAGCTTCTAAAGCTACCTCCTAATAGCGATCTAGAGATTAATGCATTTCAAAGGGGATCAACTGTAGTCATGCAGAAGTCCATTATGGAAGGGTTTGGTCTGACTGTTAGCGAAGCACTATGGAAGAAAAAGGCTATAATAGATGGTAATACCGGAGGTATACCCTTACAAATAATTCATAGCGTGAACGGATATCTTGTAAATACTCCAGAGGAAGCGGCGCATTACGCACTATATCTAATAAGGCAAAAGGATATAAGAGAGAAGTTGGGAAGAGCTGGAATAGAACATGTAAGGAGAAACTTCCTCATAACTAGGGAGCTCAGGGACTATTTAATGGTAGCTACTCTTGCTCTAGGGGCTTAACTTGATTTTAGCACTAATTAATTTCTTATTATTATTTAGATCACTAAGGAAGGAGGTAATAATGTATAGGGTATTGCTGGTAAAGCTCACTACATTTGATCATATAATACTTAAAGAGGTTATATGTCACTTGAGGAAATTAGGCTTCGAAGTTCATTATCTTAATGAAGTCTTGCACCTTAACATGTTTATGTTTAACTGGGACAGACTACAGTATGATGCTGAAAAAATTGTAAATTATTTATCCGAAAGATTCTCTAATTTTCCTTATGACTCAATCATAGCTATTGGTCATTTAAATGCATACATAAATAATGAGAAATACGTTATAGGATTGCACAAAGAAAAGATAGGTATTGTTTTTTCTTATAAATACGAGGATGAAAAAGGGAGTATAGATAAGTTTGTATCTAGAGTTAAAAAAGAGATAGTACATGAAATAGGACATACGTTAGGACTAAATGATTGTTCAACTCCAAGCTGTGTTATGAATAAGGTAAATTCAGTTGAGGATATAGACAAAAAAGGTTATGTTTTTTGTCCTAAATGTACAGCTTTGTTATTAAATATCAACAACAAAGGTTAGTTCATAACCATTATTGGTCTTTACTATGCTCATTTCATGATAGGTCATGGCTTTTACAACTGTTCTCCTTTCGTGTTTATCGGGGTTAAACTTCTCCCCCCACGCTATTGCATTAAGTCTTAAATTCTCGAGATCTATTTTTACTTTAAATTTTCCAAAAAGAAATAGTTCGGAATCATAATAAACTAATAAACTCTCTATCCATCTATAAAGTAAATTTTCAAGATCCATTCCGTCAATCTCTATTTCCCTACTTTCCTTAGGTTCTACCTTAGAAGTGTCTGTAATTACTTCAAACACAGCTAGAGCAGCATTTTCAAAGGCCTCATTTAGATCCCTTCCATAAGCCTTAATCCCTATGTCTGCAGTGTGATCAAAAAATTCGTATTTTTTACCGATTGACATAACCCAAGAAATTAAAAGGAAGTAAAACTTTAACTTTAACTGATATTAAATGGGAGGTAGGCAAAGAACTACAATTTTTATGAATAAAGAGGTCAAGAAAGAGGGTAAAAAGGGAACTACTACTTCGCAAAGCGGCGGTAAATAAAACTCAGAGAAAATAAAATAGCAAGTGATATCAGTATTCCAATGATCATTATATAAAAATTTTTTTGATTATTTATATAAAATATCATAGAATCTATGATTAATAATATACTAACTAACTCATATGATTTCACTTCTTACACCTCAGTATAAGTCTATAGGTAAAGGTAATCTACTACCATATCCAGATATTAGATTAGATAAACCCGCACTAAAAGCCAGTAGTAAAAATATATAAATTGAAGGACCTAGAATCAACGAAGTAATTAAATGAGGTAATACCTGCTGGTAAAAGTATGAGTACATATCGTTTTGGCTTGATGGAGATACAGAATAGTTTAACGGGTTGAGCCCTAAGTTATCAAGGAACTGTGGTAAATAAGGTAAACCTACGTAAAATACTATAGAAGTTCCTATCATAGCACCGCCTGCACCCCGTCCTATCCTGAATGGAATAGCTAAGAACAGTATTCCTAAAGCTATTAGAACACCTACATACTGATATATCAAATTCGATATCGAAATCAAACTTTCAGTGTAAGTGATAATCGTAAGTAGAATAGACATAAGTTGGCCTAGAGGGATTGTCAAAACCATACCTGCCTCGGTAACATTTAGAGTCGATATTAATACCTTCAAAACAGCATATAACACTTCCTCAAAATTCAATACTTGGTTTAACCATATCTCATAATTAGACCAACTAACCCCTAACATGTCTAGTAGTTGAGTTAAGAAGGAAAGGACTGCTAAGTAAATGCTATTCCATACTATCACGTAGATAGCATCCGTTATAAGTCTGGGAGCCCATTTTTTCACTCCATATATAGGAATAGGAAGGCCGTAAATTAAGGAACCTAAAAAATAGGTT